>CALWYA010000224.1 GCA_944385645.1 uncultured Oscillospiraceae bacterium | reverse complement strand
GTCCCGCCCACATAGGCCTGGCTGATGACGAAGATGGGATTGGCGGCGGCCCAGCCCTCCACAGCGGCGGCGCCGGCGCCGTAGCCGGCCACATAGAACTCGCCGTAGGTGGAGAACACATTCTGGCTGTGGATGTTGTTGCCGCTCTTCAGGAAGGCGATGGCGGCGTCCACATAGGCCTTCTCAGAGGCCGCGTCGGCCCAGCCCTGCACGCCGGGCTCCAGCACGAACAGGGCCTCTCCCTTCTGGTTCATCAGGTCGATCCAGCCCTCGTCCTCCAGGAACTGTCTGGTGTCCACTCCGTCGGGGACGGCCACGATGGTGAAATAAGAACGGATGGAGGCCTCGGGAGAGACATACACGGTGACGCTGCGGCCGTCGTTCAGCTGGCCGTCGCCGTTCACGTCGATGCTCTTGGTATACCAGCCGGTCAGGGGCAGCTGCGCCGCCTGGGAGTAGTCATAGGCCAGCTCGGCGATGCTGTCATAGTCCGTCATGCCGTTTTCGCCCTGGGCGCCGGCCACGCCGGCGGCGCCGTCCCAGGTCACGCCGAAGCCGAAGGCCTGGGCCAGATCCGCGAAGGGCACGTAGATGATGCCGTCCACCTGCTCCACGGCGGTGTCGCCCACGGCGGCGCCCACCGTGTAGGTCCGGGTGGTCTGTCCATCGGTGTAGGTGACGCTGTCGCCGGAGACAGAGGCGGTCAGCCCCAGCTCATCGGCAATGTCCGGAGACACCATGGTGCGCCAGTCGTCGTTGATGTAGGCGGCGGCGCCGGTGTCCGCCCCGTTCACCGCCACGGTGACCGGCGAGGCGGCCGCCGCGGGAATGACCATGGCCGCGGCCATGGCGGCGGCGGTAATGATGGATGCGAGCTTCTTACTCCTCTTGTTCATGCAATTCTTTCCTCCTTTTTCCGATTGTTTTTTGTGGGTCGCGTCTGTCTGGTCCGGCTTCCACCTCCCCGCCCGTCAATTTTGGATGTTTTGTACAATTCTATCCTCTCGAATTGCTTCTGTTTTATATTATCATGACAGAAGTATTTTTTCAAATGCAGCTTCTGAATGAGTGTATGCTCATTTTAGATTGATTTTCCCAAATTATTTCATAAGTATTTTTATGTCCTATTTATCCCTGCCGGACAAAAAAGCCCCGCGAGGTCGGAGACCTCACGGGGCCTGCGCACGAGGGCACATTCAGTTCTTGGGGGGAAAGACGATCCCGGCCACGTTCACATTGACGGCGGACACCTCCAGACCGCTCATGGACTCGATGGCGGTCTTGACCGCGTCCTGGACGGCCTTGCCCATCTCGGGGATGGTGGACCCATAGGACATGAGGATGGACAGGTCCACCTGCACCTTGTCGTCCTCCATCTTGACCCGCACGTCCCGGGCCAGATTCTTCTTGCCCGCGTTGGCCAGGCTGCCGACCCCCTCCACCTCCAGGGCGGCGGCGGCGGCGATGGTGGCCAGCACCTCCTCGGAGATGTGGATACCGCCCAGCTCGTCAGAGCGGGAGACATATTCCTTGCTGTCGCTCATCATTTGCCACTCCTCTGCTGTCAGGTTTCAACTGGTGGGATTATCATACCACAATTTCCCCCGTTTGACAACCGCGCAAGTGAAAAAGTTCTCTCGCTTTCCCGGCGCGTGTCCCCGCCCCCGCGGGGCGGGGACACAGGCTTTTCATTCCACCGGGATGATCTTGATCTGGTCGGCGGTGAAGCCGGCGGTCTGGTTGACCACGTCCACGATCTTGGCGGTGTCCGCGTCGGTGAGCCCGCCCTCCGGGGCGGCCACCGCCAGGGACAGGTCCTCCTCCCCGATGAAGGCCACACAGTCGGCATAGCCCTTGGCGATGACCAGATTTTCGATCTGGGCCTCGGTGACGGTGTAGTCGGCCATGGTCTGGATGGTGTCGTTCACCTGGGTCTTGATGGTCTCGTCAGCGGCCTCCCCGGCGGCGGCCTCCTGAAGCAGGGACAGGGCGCTGTCCCGGGCCTGCTGCCGGTTGAGCCGGGCGGTGGCGAAATACTCGCTGTCCGCCTCCCCCGCCGTGGGCTGAGCCGCCGAGCTCTCCTGGTCCACCGCCCCGGTCTGGGCGGAGCTGTCCCCCGTCACCAGGGGGTCGCTGGTCTGTCCGCCCACCAGGGTGGACTGGCCCAGGGTCTTGCCCGCCTCGGTCTCCTGGCCATAGCTCCAGTTGAGGTAGACCGCCGCGCAGATGAACAGCGCGATGGCGGCCACCACGGCGTTGCGCTTCCACAGCTGGGTCCAGCTCCCTTTTTTCCCCGTTCTCATGCTACATTCCTCCTGTGATTTCAAATTTGAGTTGCGCGCTGATCCCAATGGTTTTTTCCTTCCAATTTCTTTTTGTGTCCCCAGGTCCAAAACTTTTCTTGTTGTTCCCGCCCCCTGCGGGGGCGGGAACACATAAAAAATAGTTTTTTCAGGGCGCCCGCCCCTGCGGGCGGGCACCCGATCTTATGCTCCTCCCGTCCCGGCCCTCGGGCAGCTCAGGGGTCCCCCTGGCACACGGAGATCCGGTCGCTGCCCAGGCCGGTGAGGGCGGACACCGCCTCCACCAGC
>CALWYA010000223.1 GCA_944385645.1 uncultured Oscillospiraceae bacterium | reverse complement strand
CTGGCCCCCTCGGTGCTCACCTACATCCTGGAGACCCTGATCTCCAAAAAATTCGGCGGCCACACCGTCAGCGACGAACTGGGCCTGCCGGTGACCGAGAGCGGCCTGGTCCTGCCCTGCGGGGCAACGGGGCGCTGGCTCTCTGACAGATAGGAGATATGAGATAGGAGATAGGAGTTTTTCTGCTCTTAAAAATATCTCCTGTCTCCTATCTCCTATCTCCTCACTCCTATCTCTCCCCAAGGGGGTCTTACTATGAACGACGCGATCATCAAGGCGGAGGACGTCCGCTTCTCCTACCCCGCCGCCGAGGGGGTGACCCCGGTGGTGCTGGACGGGGTGAACCTGGACATCCGGGAGGGCTCCTTCGTGGCGGTGCTGGGCCACAACGGCTCAGGCAAATCCACCCTGGCCAAGCATTTCAACGCCATCCTCCTGCCCTCCGGGGGCAAGGTCTATGTGGCCGGGGTGGACACCCTGGACGAGGACCGGCTGCTGGAGATCCGGCGGACGGTGGGCATGGTGTTCCAGAATCCGGACAACCAGATCGTGGCCAACGTGGTGGAGGAGGACGTGGCCTTCGCCCCGGAGAACCTGGGGGTCCCCCCGGAGGAGATCCGCCGGCGGGTGGACGACGCTCTGAAGGCGGTGGGCATGTATGAGTTCCGGGAGCACGCCCCCCACCTCCTGTCCGGCGGCCAGAAGCAGCGGGTGGCCATCGCCGGGGTCATCGCCATGGAGCCCAGGTGCATCGTCCTGGACGAGCCCACCGCCATGCTGGACCCCATCGGCCGGGCCGACGTGCTGCGCACCATCAAGACCCTGAACCGGGAGCGGGGGGTCACCGTGGTCCTCATCACCCACCACATGGACGAGGCCGCCCAGGCCGACCGGCTGGTGGTCATGGCCAAGGGGAAGGTGGTGGCCGACGGGACCCCCAAGGCGGTGTTCTCCCACGTGGAGGAGCTGCGCGCCGTGGGCCTCACCGTCCCCGACACCACCCAGCTGCTGTGGGCGCTGCGGCAGGAGGGGCTGGATGTCCCCCTGGACGCCCTCAGCGACGAGGAGTGCGCAGAAGCGCTGAAAGCGCTTCTGCAAAATTAGGAATTAGGAGTTAGAAATTAGGAATTTATGTGTGCGCCGCAGGCGCACGGTTTGAACTGTCCGGCTCCGCCGGACACCGTCATTCCTCATTCCTAATTCCTCATTCCTAATTCCTCATTCATCGGGTATGACCCCGCCGGGGCATGCACCATTTCAATAAGGATGGATCACATCATGGACCCTATTCTGGAGACCAAACAGCTCTCCCACATCTACTCCGCCGGCACTCCCTTCCAGCGCACCGCCCTGGACCAGGTGGATTTTCAGACCTATCCCGGGGAGTGCCTGGGCATCATCGGCCACACCGGCTCGGGCAAGTCCACCCTGATCCAGCACCTGAACGGCCTGCTCAGGCCCACCTCCGGCCAGGTGCTGTTCCGGGGGACCGACATCTGGTCCGACCCCAAGACCACCCGCCAGACCCGCTTCCACGTAGGGCTGGTGTTCCAGTACCCGGAGTACCAGCTCTTCGAGGAGACGGTGTACAAGGACATCTCCTTCGGCCCCAAAAACATGGGGCTGGACGACCAGGAGATTGACCGGCGGGTGCGCTCGGCGGCCTACTTCGTGGGCCTGCGGGACGACCAGCTGGAGAAGTCCCCCTTCGAGCTGTCCGGCGGGCAGAAGCGCCGGGTGGCCATCGCCGGGGTCATCGCCATGGAGCCGGAGGTGCTCATCCTGGACGAGCCCACCGCCGGCCTGGACCCGGAGGGGGTGGAGTCCATCCTGGGCAACATCCGGGACTATCACCGGGCCCACAACGCCACCATCATCCTGGTGTCCCACTCCATGGAGGAGATGGCCCGGACGGTGGACCGGCTGGTGGTGGTCAACGACGGGAAGCTCCCCTTCCAGGGCACGCCCCGGGAGGTGTTCCAGCACGGAGACGAGCTGGAGCGCATGGGGCTGGGGGTCCCCCAGCTCACCCGGGTGTTCCACCGGCTGCGCGCCCTGGGGGTGGACATCGACCCGTCGGTGTACACCCTGGAGCAGGCGAAACAGGCCGTGCTGGACGCCCTGGCCAAGCGGGGCAAGGCATTGGAAAAGGGGGTGGAGTGAATGGCGCTGAAAGACATCACCCTGGGTCAGTATTTCCCCGGCCACTCTCCCGTCCACAAGCTGGACCCCCGCACCAAGCTCCTGGCCGTGGTGCTGTATATCGTGGCCCTGTTCCTGGCCAACTGGTTCGTCACCTACGCCATCATGTTCCTGGTGCTGGCGGGCTCCATCGCCATCTCCGGAGTGCCGGTCAAGTCCATCCTCCGGGGCATGAAGCCGGTGGTGTTCATCGTGGTGTTCACCGCCCTGCTCAACCTGTTCTACACCGGGGGGGACACGGTGCTGGTCCGGTTCTGGATCTTCACCATCACCCTGGAGGGGGTGTTCCGGGCCTTCTTCATGGTGGTGCGCATCCTGATGCTCATCTCGGGCACCTTCCTGCTCACCTACACCACCTCCCCCATCCTGCTCACCGACGGGCTGGAGTCCCTGCTCTCTCCCCTGAAAAAGCTCCACGCCCCCATCCACGAGCTGTCCATGATCATGTCCATCGCTCTGCGGTTCATCCCCACCCTCATCGAGGAGACCGACAAGATCATGTCCGCCCAGCGGGCCCGGGGGGCCGACTTCGAGAGCGGCAACCTGATCCAGCGGGCCAAGGCTCTGCTCCCCCTGCTGGTCCCCCTGTTCATCTCCGCCTTCCGCCGGGCCGAGGAGCTGGCCACCGCCATGGAGTGCCGGTGCTACCACGGGGGCGAGGGCCGCACCCGCCTGCGCCAGCTGAAATACCGGGGGGCGGACTGGTTCACCCTGGCCCTCTTCCTGGCCGTCACCGTAGCCGTGGGCGTGCTGGGACGGTTCGGGCTGTGAGCTGAGATAGGAGTGAGGAGATAGGAGATAGGAGATAGAAGATAGAAGATAGGGCGGGCGCGTCCCTTTCCCCTTCACTCTCCACTCTTCACTCTCCACTCTCCACTCTTCACTCTCAACTCCTATCTCCTATCTCATAACTCCTATCTGCATCCGCCGCCAGCGCGTCCAGCACCTGCCGGCGCAGGCCCAGGCCGAACAGGTAATAGGCCCGGACCTCCTGGGCCAGATAGGCCCCCACCGCCTGGTCCAGGTCCAGGAGCAACTCCCGGTCCAGCGACCCGGCGGCCCGGTCCAGCGCCGCCCGATAGTCCCGCTCCGCCGCCCGGTAGGCCGGCCGGGCGAGGCAGAAGCGGTACACCTCTTCCGGAAGTCCGGGGTTGTCCTCGAAGAGGGCATAGAGTATACTGTTCATAGAGCGTCCTCCTTTTACGCGATTATTACGTGATTTATTTTATCATGTAATAATTTCGTGTCAAGGAGAAGGAGGGATTATGGCAACATTTGCAGATCGTCTGAAAGAGCTGCGCCGGGAGCGGAAGCTGAAACAGCGGGAGCTGGCGGAGACTTGCGGCATCCAGATTCGGACCTATCAGGACTATGAAT
>CALWYA010000222.1 GCA_944385645.1 uncultured Oscillospiraceae bacterium | reverse complement strand
AGTTTTATATAGAGTGCGGACTTCCACAGCCACTCCAAAACCGCGTGCCGAGGGTTCGATTCCTTCTGCCCCTGCCATGAAAAGTCCCCGAAGCCCCGAGTTTCGGGGCTTTTTTTGTACTTTTTCAGCGGGCCTGTGTTTCGCGGACCGCGGGCGATGCTCGAAGGATGCCCTGAATGTGGTATCTGGTGGCATCCGTTTTTCCTGGTTCCGTCTGGTACAGCATCAGTTCAGCATCAAAGAGGTCCTCTCCGGGCCGGCGCTTTGCCGGCCCGGACCGGAAACAATATTGCGCCGGAAACGGCGGCCAGATTGAGCCATATTTTCAATATTGTGGGGATCAAGAACTCCAGCGGGAATTTTGACAACATGAAGCAGTACATCGAACTGACGGATCCCGCCTCTTTCCGGGTGCTCTCCGGAAACGACGCGCTCATTCTGTGGAATCTCCTGGCCGGCGGTTCCGGCGGGATCACGGCAGTCGCAAATATCTACCCCAAGGTCATGGTTTCCATCTACAAGCACTATCAAGAAGGGGATCTGGAGGCTGCGAAGGCTGCCCAGGACAGCATCCGCCCCATCCGCAACTGCTTCAAATTTGGAAACCCCAACACCGTAACAAAGGCCGCCGCCCGCATTGCCGGGAACTCAGTTGGCCCGTGCCGGCGCCCCTTCTGCTACCTGTCCGATGACGCGCTTTTGAAAATCAAAGAAACCGTAACCTCTGATATGGCCAAAGGGATGGGTTGACCAATCCGGCCCTGCACCTGTTGAACCGCCTCACAACGACATCCCCCTTTTCTCTTTTGCCCCGGCGTTTTCCAGCTCCACCCCGCCCCTGCGGGTGGGGCGCAGAAAACGCCGGGGCAAATAGTTGTGGCTCAAGTAAGTCCCAAGCGGTTTTGTTGCAGACAAAGCTCCTTCAAGATGTGCTGACAAAACCTACGCATTAAGATGAGACAGCTAAGAAGAGGTTAGGAAAGCCAAGAAAGAAGCCTTTACAGGAAGGAAGCACCTCGATATGCTTGACATAAGGAGGTGTGATTCATGGAAATTCGCGCGAATATAGCAGAAGCCGTCAGACGTGTCATGGAAGAACGGGGGAAGACACTGTCAGAACTTTCCGCTGAATTGGACATTCCGCTGTCTTCCATGAAGAATTATGCGAAGGGATCTAAGAATTTAAGAGCGGATACCATAGAGCTGCTGGCAAAGAAATTTGGGATCACCCCGGCAGAGCTGATTTCACAGCTCCCCTCCGGCTGGAGTAAGGCGGAGGTCATTGTCCAGGCAGCCCAGGCGTTTGGCGGCTTGACATGTGAGAAACAATCTCAAGGGATCGAACTGTTCTTAAAATTGGTAGATTTGTTTTCCTGAGGTGCTGCAGGAGATGGATAAGAAAATGGAGCAGATGCTGTACTTCATCGGCCTGACCCCAAATTACAAAGGATACCGGCAGCTGGTACAGGCACTCCAGATTGCCGCGGAGGAACCAGGGTCGTTAGAACTTGTAACAAAGTGGCTTTATCCGGCAGTGGCAAGGAAGTGTGGTACGAACTGGAAAGCGGTGGAGCGAAACATCAGGACAATGATTCAGATAGCCTGGCAGACTACTCCGGAAAGGCTGGAGGTGCTGTCAGGCTATCCTGTAAAGAAAAAGCCGAAGCCGGCACAATTTCTTGCGTTCTTGACACATTATCTATCCTGCGTCCAGTAGGTTTTCTGCCGATTATGAGTGAATGTGATACAATAAAAAAGAAAAGGGACTTCGGGAACTTACATGGCAGAGCTAGAAGGAATCGCCCCCTCGGTCAACAGTCCGTGGACTGCCGACCGAGGGGGCATTACATTTAAAAAGAGGGCGGGACCTAAGCAATTTCAGTTAGGCAGATCAAAAGTCAAGTTTCCCAGGCCCCAATCAATATAACGAAAATACTTCACGCTATCTTAAATGTGGGCGCCGGCGTTGTACCCTTCCCGCATGGCGTTGAAGATCTTCCGGACTTGGAAGCAGTCGCCGATCTTCCAGAAGTCGTAGGCCGACTCCCGGAAGGCCTCCGCTTCTTCCTCCCTGGGGGAGAAGCCTGTGGCGGCGATGACAGTGTCGGCAGGAATGGTCTTCTCCCCTTCCGCAGTCCGGATCACAGCCCCGCTGGGTTCCGCGCCTACGCAGGCAGTGCTGTTCAGAATAGTCACGCCCACCTTTTCCAGCTCCATCAGCAAGCCCTCCCGGTATAGGAAAGAGGCATCCCGGCACACCTCCGCCTTCCGGCTGACGAGGGTAACCTCCCGGCCCAGCTGCCCCAGCTGGAGGGCCAGTTCACACCCTACCAGCCCGCCGCCGGCGATGACCACCTTCTGTCCGGTTTTCTCCGGCTCCCGGAGGGCATCCAGAGCCATGACCACTTGGCCGCGGCTGTTGTTCAGAAAGTCCGGGGGATCGAACTTTGCCCCCAGGGCCGCCACGATGACGTCCGGAGCGATCGCCTCGGCCAGCTCCGGTGTGACAGGCGTGTTCAGCCGAATCTCCACCCCGCTGCGGCTCAGGCGGCGGATCAGTACATGCATGAATTGATCTACTTTTTTCTTAAAGGGGACGTACTTGGCGTAACGGAGGGCACCGCCCAGCTGCCCGTCCTTTTCGCACAGGATCACCTGGTGGCCCCGTTCCGCCAGGACAGTGGCCGCCTCTATACCGGCGGGTCCGCCCCCGATGACCAGAACTTTTTTGGGGGCGGTGGTATTGGTGACCCGGCTGGCGGGGACCTCTTTATAGGCGGTGGGGTTTACCGGGCAGCGGCGGATTCGGGAGGGATACTTCACATAGGGGACAAAGGACTCGCTGATACAGGCCATGCACCGCAGACAGGGGTACACGTCCTCCACCCGGCCGGCCTTCAGTTTGTTGGGCAGATCGGGGTCGGCCAGCAGAGGCCGTCCCAGGGCCACCATGTCCGCCCGCCCCTCGGCCAGGATGGATTCCATCAGATCCGGATTGCCCAGTGCACCCACCGTGACCACCGGCGTATGCTTCATCGCCTTCTTGATCGCCTCGGCCAGATAGACGTTGCACCCCTCCGGCAGGAACCCGTTGGGGATCATGTGCTGGTTGGTGGAGGGGACGTGGAAGGTTCCGGAAGTGACATGGATCAGGTCCACTTTGCCGTCCAGCAGCTTGGCAAACTCCACCTGGTCCTCCAGGGTCAGGCCACCCTGGACGATCTCCGTGCCGCTCATGCGGATCTCGATGGGAAAGTCCGGGCCGCACTTCTTCCGGATGTTCTCGATGACCTCCAGGGTGATCCGGGCCCGGTTCTCCAGGCTCCCGCCGTATTTGTCTGTACGGCGGTTGTTCAGGGGGGAGAGGAACTGGTGCAGGAGCCAGCCGTGGCCGGCGTGGACCATGACCATGTCGATCCCGCCCAGCTTGGCCATCTCCGCGGCGTTTCCGAAGCAGTCCACCACATAGTCGATGATCTCCTGGGGCATTTCCACATAGTCCTTCCCTAAATGGCCGGGGCCGTCGCTAGGCCCCCAGATGGGGCCGTCATAATATTCCGGGTTGGAGCGGGTCCCGGGGTGGATCAGCTCCACGGCGGAGAAGGCGTTGTATTTCTTGATGGCGTCAGAGGCCGCGTGGAGATAGGGGAGCACCTCGGGGTCGTCCAGGGGGATGCACAGCTTGTGGGAGATGCCCGTCTTCAGGTCGATGCGGCACTCCCCCAGGTTGACAATGGCGGCACCGCCCCGGGCCTTGCCCTCAAAGATGGCGATATTCTCCGGAGTGGGATAGCCGTCCTGGGTCAGGTTGGAGATGTTCACTGGGGCGGCCTCGATCCGGTTCTTCAGCGTATAGGGGCCAATTTTAATGGGGCTGAACAGATGAGGATATGGTTTCATGTCATGCTCCTTTTTTAAAAAGATGGGTGCGTGCCGGGCAGGGGAGCCGGTACGCACCCGGGCGAATTGTCGATCAGGCCACAGATTTCTTCTGGGTCATCAGACTCACCACAATGAAGGCGATTAGAGCCGGGATGAGGGAGGTAAAGCTGATGTAAGGGATGGGCACGCCCACGTTGGACAGGACAATCATAATCATGCCACAGATGGCGCTGGCGATGGCACCCTCTTTGGTCGCTTTTTTCCAGGCGATACCGCCCAGCACCATGACCAGAGAACCGGCGTTCATCAGGGAGTAGGTAGAGGACAGCAGGGACAGGATGCTAGAGGAGGAGATCGCCAGGGCCAGGGCGATGATACCAGCCGCCGCAGTGACCAGCATGGAAGCGCGGCTGAGCGTTTTCTGGCTGGCATTGGGCCGCAGTGTCTTATAGTAAATGTCATTGACCGTGTTGGCGGTGATATTCAGCAGGCCGCCGGAGACGGTGGACATGACGGCGGACAGCACGGTGGCCACCATCAGGCCAGCGATGACCGGGTGCATATTCAGCACCACATCAAAGAAGATTGCCAGGGAGGGGGCGTCAGGATACTCGGCACGGCCGTACATGCCAATGATGACAGGCAGGATCACGAAGGGGATCAGGGCCACAGCCGCAATCAGAGGAGACCAGAAGGCCACTTTCTCATTCTTGCAGGAGGCGTTGCGCTGATAGGCGGCGCCGGAAATCAGGCCGTTCAGCGTGGTGGGCACCAGCAGCATCACCAGAGTCTCCGTGTCGAACGGTACAGGCTCAAAATAGGTTTCCGGCAGCGCAGCGGAGATGGTGTCGAAGCCGCCGTTCATCGCGATGATAACCACACAGAAGATGGTGCAGAAGAAGATCAAGGTACTCTGGACCGAGTCGGTGATCAGCACGCCCCACATACCGGACACAGCGCAGTAGATCAGGACCACCACGGCCACCACCACGGCGCCCAAGGTGGGATTCAAGCCCAGGGCTGCAAACAGAGAGGAGCCGGCCATCACCTGAGCGGCCATGATACCCAAGCTCGCACAGATATTCAGGACAGCCATAACCACCGAGGCCACCTTGCTCTCGTACCGGTCTCGGATCAGGTCGGGGATGGTGATATAGCCCCTTCTATACAGGAGACGGGACATGACCAGGCCGAACAGGACGTAGGACAACACGGCACCCAGGCCGTACCACATGCCGCCGATGCCGTAGTCGGCACCATACTGCGCGCCGCCCACGATGATACCGTTGCCCACGTGAGACCCGATATAGGTGCAGACCAGGACAAACAGTCCGCCGTTTCGACCAGCGGTCAAAAAGTTGCTCATGGATTCCGTGGCGGCTTTCTTCCGGCTCCCATAGACACCGATCCCGATCATGACCGCCATGTAGATGATTACGATCAAAATGATAATAGCCATAAATACCTCCTATTTCTACTTCTACTTCACTTCAGTTCTTCCCCCACCAAGGATCCTGTTCGCTTCCCCCCTCTTCAGTCCTGCACCTTGGCGGACTCGTCGCATACCACGGTGTACTTGGTGTAATGCTCCAGTTTCTCCTCGTCGATCTCGGCGCCGAAGCCGGGGCCGTCTGGGACGATGAACTTGCCGTCCCGAATCCGGTTGGAATTGACGTCTATATCCTCGATCTCCAGCGGGCCGCTGGCCTCGCAGGCAAAGGGCATGGCCTTCAGCGTCGCTGCAAACTGCATGGAGGCAAAAGTGCTGATCCCCAGCTCCACCGAGGACATGACGACGCAGGGGATGTTGTAGAGCTCAGCCAGGTCCCGGGTGATGCGGGCCTTGGTGATTCCGCCGGGCCGGTCTGTTTTAAGGGTGAACAGGCTGACCGCTTTGCGCTCCATCAACTCCTTCACGTCGTAGATACTGGACATGGACTCGTGGGGCATCACTGGGATGTGGGTCGCAGCGTTGACCTCGGCCAGACCATCCAGATCAGTCCAGGAGATGGGCTGCTCGTAGATCTCCACGTCGTTTTCCTCCAACACCGGGATCATCTTTAAGGCGTCCTTCACGCTGTACGCCTGGTTGGGGTCGACCCGGAGCTTGACATCGTCCCCGATAGCCTCCCGAATATTGCGCACCAGCTCCATGTCCTGCTTCAGGCTGCCCACTCCCAGCTTGATTCGAATGGTGCGGTAGCCCTGACTGATCCAGTCCAGGCTGGCTGCCCGCATATTTTCCGGGGTATCAATGGTCACGATGGCCTGCAGGGGGATCTCCCGGCGGACCAGGCCCCCCATGAAGTTATAGGCCGGCATACCCGTTTTCTTCCCCATGATGTCGTACAGGGCCATGTCGATGGCCCCTTTGGCCTGGGCGGCGTAGGGGGTGGCCCGGTCCATAGCCTGCCAGATAGCCTCCACCTGGAAGGGGTCCATCCCGATGACGGCAGGCGCCACATAGTCCGCCAGAATATCCACGATGGGCTTCTGTCCCAGCTGAGAGAGCCGGGCAAAGGGGGCCGACTCCCCATAGCCTACGATGCCCTCGTCGGTATGGACCTTCACAATGACAAATCGGCAGATCTGCCATTTCCCCAGGGCGATCTCTCCCACGTTCTCCTGATTGCTTTTCTTGAAGGGGACGTCCGTTGCCTTGATCTCTACCTTTGTGATCTTCACGCTCAACACTCCTTTCATTATTCAACTGCTTCGCTGGTGCGCTAAATTATAAACAAAATAAGGTGAAAAATCAAGCCCTGTTTTGGTTATAGTTTTTCCGCCGTAACAGTGGAAGTTCAGCACTTCTGCATAAGGGACCCTGTTTAAATATGGTTGGCGACTTCAAAGGCGTCCCAGATGGCGTACATGACATTCGCCACCTTTCTGGCGTCACCCAGGAGGTACAACTCGGGCACCTCATCCCGCAGGGACCGATACAGGCTGTCCTCCCGCTGGAAGCCCACGGCCAGGATTACCGTGTCACAGGGAAGTACCCGCTCCCCCTCGAGGGTGCGCACCCGCAGACTGCCATCCTGGTATGCTTCCGCCTGGGCGGAGGTCAGAATCTCTACTCGGTGGAAGGGCAGCAGGCGCTCCAACATCTCACTGTTGGCGTGACACAGGGGGCGGTTGACTGCCATCAGGCGGTCCAATGTCTCCACAATGGTTACCTGCTTTCCCTCCTGTGCCAGCCAGAGGGCTGTCTCACAGCCCACCAGCCCGCCGCCGATCACAACCGCCCGCGCTCCGCAGGGAGCCGCGCCCAGCAGGACGTCCGAGGCGGTACAGACCGGCGCGCCCTCGCCCAGGGAGAACTTCTTGGGGGTAGAGCCGGTCGCAGCGATTACCGCGTCATACCCGCCCTTCCGGACCAGATCGGCATCCACCGGGCTGTTTAGATGGACCGGGATTTCCAGCCGCTGCAGCTCCTGCTCGTACCAGCGCACCAGAGCCAGGTCGTCCTCCTTGAAGGAGGGTACGCCCGCGGCCAGCAGGTTGCCGCCCAGCCGCCCGCCGCGCTCGAAAAGCTCTGGTCGGTGGCCACGCTCCGCCAGCACGCGAGCGGCCTCGCACCCGGCCACGCCTCCGCCGATGATCAAGACCCGTTTGGGCCGCAGAACGGGCCGGTAGTCGGTGACGCGTTCCCGCCCCGCCTGGGGATTGACCGCGCAGTTGAGCATGGAATATTCCTGGACCCGGCCCATACAACCCTCTTGACAGGAGATGCAGGGGCGGATCTGGGCCGTCTGCCCAGCCCGCAGTTTGTTCACATAGTTCGGATCGGCCAGCAGCGGCCGCCCCAGGCTGACGATGTCGCACACCCCGTCCCGGATGGCGCCGGCCGCTCGTTCTGGGTCATCCATCCGCCCGGCGCAGAGGATGGGGACATCTACCGTCTCCTTCATCAGTCTGGCATAGGGCATATAGAGCCCTTTTTCCTGATACATAGGCGGATGGCTCCACCACCAAGAGTCGTAGGAGCCCACGTCCACGTCCAGGGCATCGTAGCCGTAGGACACCAGCAGCTTAGCCGCCTCCACGCCCTCGTCCAGGTCCCGGCCCCGCTCTGTAAACTGCTCACCCGGGAGTGCGCCCTCCCGCAGAGCCTTGATAAAGCTCTTGGGGCTGTACCGCAGCACCACTGGGAACCGGCTTCCGCACCGGGATTTGATCTCCTCCACTACCTCCCGGGCAAAGCGCAGGCGGTTCTCCAGACTGCCGCCGTACTGGTCAGTGCGGTGGTTGAACAGGGAAATGGCAAACTGGTCCAGCAGGTATCCCTCGTGGACAGCGTGGATCTCCACACCGTCAAAGCCGGCCCGCTGGGCGTTGTAGGCACCCTCGCCAAACTGTCTGACGATGGTGCGGATCTCCTCCACGGTCAGCGGCCTGCATACCTTGTCCAGCCAGCGGTGCTGGATGGGCGATGGGGCCACCGGCGGATACTCCCCCAAATTGGTGGGGATGGTCACCCGCCCAAAACCGCCGGACATTTGCAGAAAGATTCTGGCGTCATAGGCGTGGACGCGCTCCGTCATCTCCCGGGCGGTCCGGACAAACTGCACCGGATTATAGGTGGGACTGGGGCAGTTGGGCATGCCGTGCTCCTCCACCTGGTTGTCCACGAAGGTAACGCCGGTGATGATCAGGCCGGTGCCCCCCCGGGCCCGGGCGGTATAATAGTCGATACCCCGCTGGTTGAACCCGCCCTGTGCATCTCCCAGGCCCAGCGGCCCCATGGGGGCCATGGCAAACCGGTTTTTGATCTGGGTCTCCAGAATGGCAAACGGGGAGAACAAGCAGTCATAATTTCCCATATCCCGTACGGCCCTCCTCTGCATCACTGTCTTGCTAACATGATAAATATATCATGTAAATATTTACATGTCAATTGTGAGTTAACTGAAATTACGTCCGGGATTTTTGTGTAAAACGCCCAAATGATTTTTCTTCTAATATATGGTATATTAGATAATATCAATACACAAAGGAGCCCACCTATGCGGACATTAAAATATGCGATTCTGGGTCTGCTCATGCAGTCGCCTATGACCGGCTATGATATTTCAAAGGCGTTCGGGGTCGGCCTGGGGTCATTTTGGAGCGCCAAGCACAGTCAGATCTATCCAGAACTCAAGCGACTGGCAGAAGAAGGGCTGATCCGGTACAGCACCGTGATCCAGGGGGAGAAACTGGAGAAGAAGCTGTATGAGATTACCCCCTCCGGGAAACAGGATTTCCTGGCGTGGCTGGATCAGGACCAACCGTTGGATCCTACACCGAAGGATGTGTTCCGGCTGCGCTCTTACTACTCCCAATGGCTCTCCGAAGAGGCCTATCTGGAGCTGCTCCAGAAACAGATCGAGAAGCGCCAGATCAAGCTGGAGTTCCTATCCCACAGTTTGCAGGTTTCCTATGACGGAGTCGACCCGCGCACCCTGACGGGCGCCGCCCGGGGCGACTACCTTGTGTTGCTCGGCGCGGTCATGCGGGAGCGGACCTACATGGATTGGCTGCTTCGGTGCCGGGAGCTGGTGTCCGGCTGGGCCAATCAGCGAGAAGGGGGCAAGCTACAGACAAAACCAGAATAATTTATCCAGTGAAACCCGTCCCTTAAACCAATATTGACTTTCTGGCCAGTTTTCCCCATCATCGCGGATCTGGCCCGTTCCTTTAAAAACAAGCTTTCCGAGCTGTAATGAACTGGTCCAGCAAAATGGTCCGTGACAAAAGGCCCCCTGATGTAGGAACTTAGACTACATCGGGGGGCTTTGTCATGGAAATTCAAATTACAGACATGTTTCATTGCTGCTACCTGAGAATAGGGCCATATTGGCAGAGGGAACAACTAAGCGGGGAGCAGCAGAATACTACAGCTTTTCTTTTGCCAAGGCCTCAGAATGTTACTTCCTGGATCCCCAGCATCTGGAGCAGCTGAAGATCTATTCTCGAGATGCCATAAGGGACTGCGGCCCGCGCTTGGATCTCCCGGACGGTTCCGCCCTGCTCGATGTAAACTGGGACCGAGACAATGGGGGTTCCAAAATAACCCCGTGTCACATGGAGTCCATAATTTAGCTCCAGCCGGTCAGGGTATTGGGCCAGCTGCTCCGGAGTCCAATCGTCACTGTTATAATAAACGTATATATCCGTAACCGTCTCCGGCAGAGTCAGGTAGAGCGCTCCGTCCCGGAACTCACAGTTGTAGCCTGCCAGCCACGAGCACAGCATATCTGTGTCTAGATAGTTATAATACAAATAGTTATAATAGCTGTCCCCTGTTATTTGCGTACAGAGGCCGCCGTTGGTGTTATAAACAAGCTGATTATCGCGGTAGACCGCGGGGTAACAATTGACTGTCCAGGTGGAGCCTTTCCAGAAGTCGATGACCTCATAGGAGGCTCCGTCTAATTGGATCGAGTCTCCGAGCCGCAGGGAGGAAAGCCGAGCGGCACGGTCCTCCGGGTCCCATTCTACCCGGAAGCGGGTGCTGGAGTAGCCCAGAGCACGCAGCAGGTCATGGCCTTCGTAATTAAAGGTCTGATCCGCGCACAGATCTTCCAGGGTGACGGCCATGGCTCCGCCTAAGTTGAAGGAGGGCACCTGAAACCCATTGACCATGACGATGATCTCGGTGGAGTAAATACTGCCCACCACCTGACCGGGGGCACCGGAAGTCGTTGGAGCATAGTCTGGAGCCTGCTCTGGCCGGCTTCCGGAGCTGACGATAGCCCAGCTTTTTTCCGAGTCCCACTCCACCTCGAAGCCGTATGGAGCCAGGTCCCGGACCAGAATGGCCGTCTTTCCCCCAATGTTGTAGGATGGCATGGGCATGCCGTCCAGATAGGTCACGATGTCGGTGGCATAGACTTTGCCGATCTCCGTGCCGGGCGGGAGCTGCTCGCTCTCCTGGGCGGAAGCCGCCGGGCACAGGGAGAGGGTCAGGGCGGCGGTGAGGGCGAGTGCGGTCAAGATGCGTTTCATGGGTCAGTACCTCCATTCGCAGAACAATGGGAAGGAACACGGGGGACGGAGGAGCGTGCCCCTTCATCTCTTTATGTCGAAACGGAGCTCTTTTGCTGCAACATCTGTATGAGGACGAGATCTGGATCAACGACAACCAGAACGGACAGGTAATCGTGATCCAACTGGACAGCGGCAGTTACGCCGGTTGGGATACGGACCATGATTTGGTCCAGGCCGGCCTCTCCCCCAGGGGGGAATTCTATGCCAATGACCCTGAAAGCGGTCAGATCGTGGTCATGGACAAGTCCGGTCCGGGGCCGGACCAGATACAGGGCGGGGTGGATCCCCGCTATGATGATATGAGCAACTCGGAAATTTTCCAGGAGGCGCTGGCCGACCCGGACCTGACGGAGGAGCAGCGAGAGAACCGCCTCTGGAAGTGGGAGGAGCTGAACCGACAGCGGGAGGAGGATAGCTCTGTCTACCAGAATGCCGTCTATGGCTACTCCCTTACCATTCCCCAGGGGTGGGAGGAGAGCGTGGACATCCGGGAGGAAGAGAACGGGACCTGGTTCTATATGAAGGATGCGGGGGACTTTGAAGGGGCCGGCTGGCTGGTGTGTATTTTGCAGAC
>CALWYA010000221.1 GCA_944385645.1 uncultured Oscillospiraceae bacterium | reverse complement strand
AGAACCGGGAGGTCATCGGCTGCAGAAGCGTGGAGCTCAACGACCAGATCGCCAAGATCTCCATCGTGGGGGCCGGTATGGCCCACAACGCCGGTGTGGCCTGCAAGATGTTCGAGGCCCTGTACTCCGCCGGCATCAACATCAACATGATCTCCACCAGCGAGATCAAGGTGTCCGTCCTGGTGGACGAGCGGGACGCCGACCGGGCGGTCCAGGCCGTCCACGACCGGTTCTTCGACGAGTTCGGCAACGCGTGACCATCAGAAACAGCGCGGCGGCCGCCCCGATGGGGCGGCCGCCGTATTCGTTTTTGGGTCAGGAGGCCTGACTGCGCGCCTCGGCGTCGGCCAGGAAGATGGCTTCAAAGGCGGCGCGGATCTGTTCCAGGGACCAGTCGGCCGGAAAGTAGGTGTTGGGATCCAGCCTGTCGAAACCGAACGACCCGCCCGGCCACTGGATGCCGAAGCGCTCCCGCGCGTAGGCCGTGACCCGGAATCTCCCGTCCTCCAGCAGAACATCCGCCCAGGTGACGACGGCGCAGACCGCCTGGTCGCCCTGCATCAGGACGTCCGCCATCAGGGTGCTCTCCTGTGGAAACTCCTCCAGAAAGTAGTCGGACTTATCCAGGAAGAAGCGGTACACAGTGTACTGGGCGTCGGGGTCCAGCTGGATGTGTTCTTCCGACAGGATGTTGTGGAAGGCCGCCCGGTATGGGGAAGAGCCGATCGGGGCGAGAAAACAGCTGCCCAACAGAGGTTCGTTTGTCGGTTTATCCACACTGTCGCGCCACATAAGCTCATCGACATGCCATCCGAAGCTGCGGAGATAGTGCTCCGCGGACTGCTGACAGTGCCACGCCCAGATGCGGGGGGAAAGGAAAAGACCGGCCCCCACAAGCAGAAGCAGGGCGGCGCACAGGATGGGCAGAAGATAGATGCGCTTGAAATTATGAATCATTTGAAATGTCTCCGTTGATTAAACTCAGTTAAAGGACATCAACCGATGCGCTGGTTGATGCACTCCCAATTGGTAGAGTTTTATAAGCGGCATGAGATGTGCCCATATCCACCAAATAGGCCATCCAATATTTGAAACAACTGCCCGTTTAGATAAATTCTGTTATTTTCTCGGGTCATAATAAAACTGTTACTTCCGTCAGCAGACCGCCATCTGATGGTTGTATTATCCCCACTTTGTATGGTTTGAAAGGTTCCTCCCATGGCTTCAACTTCAGATAATAACTTAGGCTCATTCATAGCTGCATATGTAGCAAATGAAACAGTAGGTACGGTCATTAGGAGCAAGACTACAGAAAGAAAACAACACATAACTTTCTTTATTTTTTTCATAGTGATGCACTCCTTTCAGTTCATTTTAACATAATCATAAACATTATTTGAAGTTAATCATTTACCGCTTCTGCTGCTTCCTATTCTGTCGTACCATTTCCAATATACTGAATACCGTAAAGCAAACGCCAAAGATCGCCCAGAATACCTCCTCTTTACCCCAGTCTCGCCACCAGAAAACTCCCAGTGTGACAGAGCTGATCCAAACTACCGCCAATGGGGCCAACCATTTCAACAGTTCCTCATTGGAAAACTGTTTTAATTTTTTCCCTTGGCTGACTTGTACAAGGGAAAATACGATGGCAAATTCCAACAAATAGGTCCCCATTTCCGTGATCCACGGAGTGATCACCATTATAAAAACTGTGATAGCCGCCGCAATCAGCAATCGCTTACCCAGCGCTCGTCCCATTGTCGCTTCCTCCTCTCGCTCAAACAGCTTGCAAAAATTTGGATCGTCCCATCTCCCCCCATATCTCTGTACGACCAAGCATTTTGATAGCATAACATTACCATACTGCCTCGCAAAAGTAAAGATGGGATATTCCACATATTTCATTGTTGAAATTATATATATTTTACAAATAAGTATGGCCCGGCCGTGTGAAAAACAGGCCCCCGGCTGCACAGCCAGGGGCCTGTTGTCAAATCGGGACGCTTACAGTTTGGACAGCCGCAGGATGACCAGGAAGCCGGCCAGGAAGGTGGCCAGACAGATCAGGATCTCCAGCCCCCCGGGGACGCCGGGGAAGACGCTGAGCACCGAGGCCAGCATGAAGCCCAGGATGACCAGATAGGTGGGCCGGGGGTGCCGGGTCATGAGGACGTCCAGGATCTTGGCGGTGGAGATGATGCCCAGGGCCAGGCCCACCGCCAGGGGGACCAGGAAGGGGAGGTACAGGCTGTCCATGGCCTGCACCATCTTGTCGTACAGCCCCATCATCAGCATGAGATAGGACACGCTGATGCCGGGCAGCACCAGGGCCACGGCGGCGATGAGGCCGGCCAGCACCAGATACAGGGGGTTGGCCGCCAGGGCGGCGGCGTCCTGGCCGGGGTCGGCGGGGAGATAGGACAGGAGAAAGACCATGGCCATCCCCGCCGCAATGTACACCGGGTCCCGCCAGTGGAAGGAGGCGGCCCGGGCCTTGTGGTAGATCATGGGGACGCTGCCCGCCACCGCCCCCATGAAGAAGTAGCCGGCGGGGAGGGGGAAGGCGTCCAGCACCCGGAACAGGGGCTTGGCGATGAGCAGCATGCCCACCCCCGCCCCCAGGCAGAAGATCAGCAGGAAGAGGAGGCTCTCCCGCTTGTGGCGGAAGAACTCGCTCACCGCGTTGATGAGGCGGTCGTAGATGCTCAGCATCATGGCCATGGTGCCGCCGCTGACGCCGGGGATCAGCATGGTGCCGCCGATGACGGCCCCTTTGGCCGCCGTGATCAGGTGTTCTTTCACTGGGATACGCTCCTGTGTCGTCAGATGGGTGGAGGAGGGGCCCTCCACAGGGAAACGCGCCGACCTTGGCCGGCGCGTTTTATTGTAATCGGTGGGATTCTCCCTGTCAAGTTCAGGAGAGGAAAAGCGCTCAGGAGTTCTTCATGACCACGCTCTCCACCGTGTCGGCCACGTGCTCGCAGGCGTCGGCGCACTTCTCCAGATAGATGTAGATCTCCCGCCACACGATGACCTCCAGGGGGTCGGTGCAGGTGGTGTGGAGGGTGCGCAGGCTGGAGATGAACAGCTGGTCGGCCTCCTCCTCCAGGGTGTTGATGCGGATGATGTACTCCTGGAGGGACTTGGACCGCTTGAAGTCGGCGAACTGCTCCAGCATCCCCTTCAGGGCCTCGCAGGCCCGGATGACCACCCCGGACAGCTCCAGGGCGTCGGGGCGGACCGTCTGGACGTTGTTGCAGTACATCCGCAGCAGCACGTCCTCGATCTTGTCGGTGACCTCGTCGATGTTCTGCCCCAGGAGGATGATGTCCTCCCGCTCGATGGGGGTGATGAAGGCGTGGGCCAGGACGTGAAGCAGCTCGTGCTTCTTGTCGTCGGCGGCGTGCTCCACCTTGTGCATCTCGTCCAGCCGCTCCTTGATCTGAGCGGGGTCGTACGCCCGCAGCGCCTGGTCCAGCAGCTGGGACGCCTGACAGGCGTAGTCGGCGCAGGCGAGGAAGTTGTCAAAATAGAAGGAATCCTGTTTCTTGGACATGTGGCTCGCTCCCTTTATCCTAAAATGATCGCTTGGGTCCGGGCCCCCGCCCCGCGGGGGAACAAGGCGCTTGAAGAGACAGGGCTTACAGGATGGCCATGAAGATCTTGGCCATGACGAAGCTGATCAGCCCGCAGCCGGGGAAGGTGAACACCCAGGTGAGCATCATGTCCTTGACCACCCCGAAGTTGATGGCGGACAGGCGCTTCACCGCCCCCACCCCCATGATGGCGCTGGTCTTGGTGTGGGTGGTGGACACGGGGATGCCGAACACGCTGGACAGCAGCAGGCAGAAGGCGGCGGACAGGTCGGCGGAGAAGCCCTGGTACTTCTCCAGCTTCACCATGTCCATGCCCACCGACTTGATGATCTTCTCGCCCCCCACGCTGGTGCCCACGCCCATGACGCAGCTGCACAGGAGCATCAGCCACACGGGGATGGCCATGCCCACCACGCTGGTCTGGCCGTTGTGGAAGGCCATGCCCAGGAAGAGGACGCCGATGAACTTCTGGCCGTCCTGGGCCCCGTGCATGAAGCTCATGGCGGCGGCGCCGAAGATCTGGGCCCCCTGGAAGAACCGGTCGGTCTTGCGCCGGTTCATGCGGTAGCACACCAGGGTGACCAGCTTGCACAGCACCCAGCCGCTGGCGAAGCCCAGGGCCAGGCTGAGGACCAGACCGTAGATGACCTTCACCCACTCGGCCCCGTTGACGCCGGCCAGACTGCCGTGGATGGCGATGGCCGCCCCGGTGAGGCCGGCGATGAGACTGTGGCTCTCGCTGGTGGGAATGCCGAAGAAGGAGGCGCCCACGCTGTACACCACGATGGAGAACAGGGCGGCGCACAGGGCGATGGTGGCCTCCTGGGTATTGCTGCCGAAATCCACCATGTTGCTGATGGTGGAGGCCACCGCGCTGTTGATGTGGGTCATGATCAGCACGCCCAGGAAGTTGAAGGCGGCGCTGAGCAGTATGGCCTGCCGGGCCCCCAGACAGCGGGTGGTGATGCAGGTGGCGATGGCGTTGGGGGCGTCGGTCCAGCCGTTGACGAAGATCACCCCCAGGGTCAGCAGGACGGTGATCAGCAGGACGGGGCTCTCGGCCATCCCCTGGAGGAAATAGGAGAGGGATACATCCATGTCGGTTCCTCACTTTTCAGCAGAGCGCAAAAATAGCAGGACTCCCCCGAGAAGTCCTGCCCATCACGAGAGAAGAGGGAGACCTCAGCTCTTGGGGTCGGCTGCGTTGGACAACGAGCGGCAGCCTGGCGCGCGCTCCGATATTCATTCAGCTCAGTATTTACGATAACATGGAATTTACATTTCGTCAATAAAAACTTTACATTCGACACCGGGCAAAACCGCCAAAAATTTCCGGTTTGGCGGGAAGGCGGCCCCCAAAAAAGGGACGTGCCCGCAAAAAAAGCCCCCCCCGCAAAGGGGGAGCCAAGGCCGGGCGCACATTGTGCGCCTGCGGGCGGCCACACGGGGCCGCCCCTACGGCGTATCAGGGCCGTCCATCCCCGTAGGGGCCGGTGTCCTCACCGGCCCGCAGCGGGCCCTGCTAGGCTTCCCCCTTCCAGGGGGAAGCTGTCAGCCGAAAGGCTGACTGATGAGGGTGCCCACGGGGATAATGGACGGTCCTTCCCTCTGCCCCCTCATCCGTCATTTGCTCCGCAAATGCCACCTTCCCCCCTGTGGGGGGAAGGCAGGGCGCGCCGGGTCGTTGCGCCCCG
>CALWYA010000220.1 GCA_944385645.1 uncultured Oscillospiraceae bacterium | reverse complement strand
GAGGGGCTGTTCTGGTTCTTCACCTACCGGCTGGACCTGACCCCCTTCCTGCTCATCGTCCCCCTGTTCGCCCTGCTGGGGGCGGGCATCCCCGTCCTCACCGTCCGGGCGGCGGAAAAACGCACCGTGGTGGAACGGCTCCGGGAGGAGTAAACGCGCCTTTTTGCTCATTCTGGACCAAAATCTCCTGCTCCCGGATCAGCGGATAGCTGACCGGCTCCGTCCCGTCCAGATCCTCCCGGTGCAGATCCACCGCGGTGATCCGGCTGTTTTCATAGGTGGTGTAATAGTAGACTCCGCTGTCCAGATTGCAGCAGGAGGAGTAGACGGTGATCTCATAGCCGCCGCCCTCCGCCCGGGCGCAGCCCCGGGCCTGCGCCACCGAGGCGAGGATGTGGAAGAACTGGCTGACGTCCGCCGCCTCCGAAGGGCCGGAGATGGAGTTCAGCCGGGTAAAGGCGGCCCGCACAAAGCGGGAGGCGGAAGACAGATCGCCCGGCAGGCCCATGGCCCCCATGCCCAGGCAGTAGGGACGCAGCTCCAGCCCTGCCCCGAAGCTGCTGCGGGGCACCTCCCGGGTGAGCTGCATATAGTCGTTCAGCCGGAGCATCTGATAGGCAAAGGGCGGCTCGTTGGTCAGCACGCCCGCCGGGTCGTCCTGGACGCTCAGCCCCTCCCGGAGGGGCTCCGCCGCAGCGGCGCCGCTTCGGTCGGCGATGAGCCAGTGCAGGGGCGCCAGGGGCAGACGGTCGCTGAAGGGGAGCCCAATGAGATTGACCCGGGCCAGCAGCTGCCTGGCCTCCTTCAAGTCGGCGCACTGACCCAGCAGCCACGGAATGAACTCGAAGGGGGCGACGTTGTCCCGATCGGCCCGCTCCGCCTGGTAATTTGCGCTGAGGGGAAAATTCAGCCCCGCCATGGCCAGCCCCTTCTCGTTGACGGCGTCGTAGTAGAGGGGACAGCCGTCCGCAACATGGGCGACCCCGATCATGGCATAGTGCGCCTCGAGACGGCCCGCCCGCCGGAAGACAAAGGGATACCGGCGGGGCGTAATGGTGACCGTCTCGCCCAACGAGCGGTCCAGATCCAGGTTTCTACCAAAGTAGTGCGCCCCGGGGGCGTAGGTGATCGCTGTACACATGGGCGTTCCTCCATCGTCCTGTTCTGTCCCCAGTATGCCCCGTCTCCCGCCCAATACACCTGCGCGCAGTACCCTGTTTGTCAAGTGAAAGAGGCGCCGCGATACGGGCCATTTCCGTACCGCGGCGCCTTTGTTCAGCTTTTCACAGGGCCGTGCCCGCTCTGGGGCGAAACAGGCGGGACAGATCCGCCCCCTCGTGTCTCAGCAGCTGTTCCTTCTTGTCGATTCCACCCGCGTACCCGGTCAGGCTGCCGTTCGACCCGACCACCCGATGGCAGGGGATGATGATGGAGATCGGGTTGCGGCCCACCGCGCCCCCCACCGCCTGGGGGGACATGGAGGTACGGCCCATCCGGGCGGCCACCGCTCTGGCCAGTGCTCCGTAGGTGGTGACCTGCCCATAGGGGATCTCCCGCAGGAGCTCCCACACCCGCTGACGGAACTCCCCGCCCACAGGGCGCAGAGGTAGCTCCCCGGGCAGAGGCCGTGCCCCGGCAAAATACCGGTCCAGCCAATCCCGGGCGGCGTCAAAGACAGGCAGGTCGTCCCGCCGCGTCCGCGTCCCGGCCGCCGGGCCGCCGAAATACTTCTGCCCCTCCAGCCACAGGCCGGTCAGGGCCTCTCCGTCGCTGGCCAGCGTCAGTATCCCCAGGGGAGATCGGTATGTCGTCGTATGCTCCATGCTCGGTTCCTCCTCGTCTCCGGCGCCGCCAGCGGCGCAGAATTCCGATGCTCTCATTATAAGAACTGGCCCGGCCAAACGCAAGGGGCAAAACACGTTTTCCGGCTTGGAATAAAAGATGCAGGTTCTGGGGGACGGTTAAAAACGATATTCTTTGATGGCAGACAAAACCACCGCGCAGCGGCGAACCCAAACCGCAATCCAACGGAGTACCCGCAGGGGGCAGGCCGCGTCCGGAAAGAGGCAGAGCGGTCCGCGGCGGGAGATAAGAGGCGGCGAAGTGAATAGGCTGCGCCATTTGCGTGGAATTTGCGCGGGAAAAAAGAAGGACATCTGCTTTGCAGATGTCCTTCTTTTTTGGACGGGACGGCTAAAATCGATATTTCTTAATTCTTAATAGAGAAAAACGCCGCCCGCAAGGCGGCACACCAACTGCGAGCCCAACGAAGTGGGTCGCAGTTGGAAAGGAGGAGCAAGGGAGCGGGCGGATGACGTCTTTTTTGCCACAGGCATAAAAAGACGTCGGAGCAAAGCGGACTTTGCTCCGACGTGGAAGAGACGGTTAAAATCGATATTTCTTAATAGAGAAAAATGCCGCCCGCAGAGCGGCACCCAACCGCGAGCCCAGCGCAGCGGGTCGCGGTTGGAAGCGAGGAGCAGCAAAATGAGCGCGCGATGAGCTTTGCAATGAAATGAAAAAGCTCGTCGCAAGCGATATGACGCTTGCGACGAGCTGGCGCAGCGGGAGGGATTCGAACCCTCGTGCGGTTGCCCGCAAACTGATTTCGAGTCATTTTTCGCTTATGATTTTTAGCGGAAATTATGCGAAGATGGAAGTACACAACGGAAGCCAAAAT
>CALWYA010000219.1 GCA_944385645.1 uncultured Oscillospiraceae bacterium | reverse complement strand
GGCACACCCCGTCCACCAGCAGGGCGGCGGGGATGATTGCCACCGCCGCGTTCTTCGCGCCGCTGATCTGGATGGTCCCGTGAAGGGGGGTCCCCCCGTGGATCTGATATTTGGTCAAGTCGTGCACCCTCTCTGAATTCACAGCTTGGGATCTATGCGTCAATACGGCCCGGCCGTATGTAAAATCGTGGAAAACTATGCCGTTTCCGGCAGGATACCCCGATAAGGCGCATATATTATAGCACTATTATGTCCACCTGGCAACCAATTTTACCTTAGCGCAGCCGAATTGTAAAAATAGACGGATTGCCTGTCCAAAATTTTCCCGCTCCTGTCCGGTTGATGCAAAAAAGCGAACTATTCTCCCCGCCCGGAGGCATAGCGCTCCCTGGCCCGGGGGAGCAGATCCCGGAGGGAGGCCTGCTCCTGCCGCTCCAGCAGATCGCCGATGAGCTGGTTGGACACCAGGAAGCCCTTGGGGGTCAGCCGCCAGCGGCCCTCGTCCGTCCGCTCCGCCCAGCCCTGGGCGGCAAACTCCCGCAGCCGGGCCTCGATGGGGCCGAAGTCCATGAAATAGGTCCCCCGGTACTCCCACTCCTCCACGCCCCGGGCGGTGCGCAGGCGGAGCATCAGGTACTCGCCCCCCCGCTCCCGCTGGGGGATCTGGTCGGCGCTGTCGATGATGTTCCCCCCGGTCAGCACCCCCTGGATATAGGCGTCCAGATCCCGGACGAAGGAGTACCGCCGCCCCCCGAAGTCGGAGTGGGCCCCGGGGCCGAAGCCCAGGTAGGGCCGGGTGAGCCAGTAGCGCAGGTTGTGCCGGGAGGCAAAACCGGGCTTTGCGAAGTTGGAGATCTCGTACTGCTCATAGCCCGCCCGGGCCAGCCGGTCCACCGTCCACAGGTACAGCTCGGCCTGAGTATCGTCGTCGGGCAGTGTTTCCCCCGCCGCCGCCCGGGCGGCCAGGGGGGTGCCCTCTTCCACCTTCAGCCCATAGCAGGACAGGTGCTCCGGCTCCAGAGCCAGGGCCGCCTCCACCGTGGCGCGCCAGCTCTCCTCCGTCTGACCGGGCAGACCGCAGATCAGGTCCAGGGACAGATTGTCAAAGCCCGCCCTCCGGGCGGCCTCCACTGCCTGGGCGGTCTGCTCCGGGGTGTGGGGCCGGTGGACGGCGGCCAGCTCCCCCGGGTCGGCCGACTGCATCCCCAGGGACAGGCGGTTGAAGCCCGCCCTGCGCAGCATACGCAGCCCCTTCAGGTCCACGCTGTCCGGGTTGGCCTCGGCGGTGATCTCCGCGTCCTTCTCCACCTGGAATCGCTTCTTCACCTCGGCCAGCAGGGCCCGCAGCCGCCTGGCCCCGTAGTAGCTGGGGGTGCCGCCCCCGAAGTAGACGGTGTCCACCGGAAAGTCTCCGGCCATGCCGGCCGTCTCCTTCAGGTGGGTCAGCAGGGCCTTCTGATACCGGTCCATCCGGTCCTCCCGCCCGGCCAGGGAGTAGAAGTCGCAGTAGTCGCACTTGCTGCGGCAGAAGGGGATGTGGAGATAGAGGCCCACCGCCTCCCGCTCCTGCCGCTTCTTTTTTCCGAATCCCATCCCGATCCGCTCCCCTTCCCCATCGGTTTTCTCTCCCGGCCCGCCCCGAACGGCGGACCCAGGCATAATAGCCTGGGAATTTAATTATATCAGATTTTCTCCCCCTTGCACAGGGGGCGGCGCACTTTGCCCCGGTGGTGAAAAAAAGAATTGACAAATGGTCTCCCGTGCGGTATCATGGGGGACAGTTATTCAAAAACGCGATGAGCGGGCTAGTAGGCTTGTCTGGATGCAAAGAGAGGGAGCGGTCGGTGTAAGCTCCCGTGAAGGACCTCCCCCGAACCTCACCCGTGAGCAGTCCTTCTGAACGGGGCAGACGCCCTGAGTAGGTTGGAACGGGTTCCCTCCGTTATTGGGGCAATGAGCGCGCGGCCGGGCGGCCGCGAAGTTAGGTGGTACCACGGAGCGCACGGCTTCGTCCTATCAAGACGGATAGGGCGGGCCGTTTTTGTTGTCCGTCCGCCGCACACGAACCACGGAGGTGTTGACTGTGACTGGAGCACAGGCGCTGATTGAATGTTTGAAGCGGGAACAGGTGGAGCACATCTTCGGCTACGCCGGGGCCACCATCTGCCCGGCGGCGGACGCCCTGCGGGCCGCCCCAGAGATCGGGTACACCCTGGTGCGCACCGAGCAGAACGCCGGCCACATGGCCTCGGGGTACGCCCGGATCAGCGGCAAGGTGGGGGTATGCATGGTGACCAGCGGCCCGGGGGCCACCAATCTGATCACCGGCATCGCCACCGCCTATATGGACTCCATCCCCATGGTGGCCATCACCGGCCAGGTGCCCAGCCACCTGCTGGGCCGGGACATCTTCCAGGAGGTGGACATCACCGGAGCCGTGGCCCCCTTCTCCAAGCACAGCTATCTGGTGAAGGACGCCAACGACATCCCCCGGGTGGTGAAGGAGGCCTT
>CALWYA010000218.1 GCA_944385645.1 uncultured Oscillospiraceae bacterium | reverse complement strand
CTGCGGGTCGCCCCGGTCCAGACCCAGACAGCACAGCTCCGGACAGGGCATCTGCACGATGCCCACCTGGGCGTCCAGAAGGGCCCGCACCACATCGGCGTGGGCGGCGGGATAGCCGGCGGTGCCGTCAGAGATGGCGTTCTGGTTCAGGATGCAGTGGGCCAGGAAAATGACCCGCTTGCTGCGGATGTCGGTGAACATGGGGACCTCCTGACATAAGTTGCGTTTCCTTGTCTAGGGCACGCGCCTGCGGGGCGCCCTCGGCGGGGCAGGGCGGCCACATGGGACCGCCCCTACCGCGATACCAGACCGTTGTTATCCGTAGGGGGCGATGTCCCTATCGCCCCGGGCCGGTGAGGACACCGGCCCCTACGGCGATTACGGCTCGTTGTTTCCTGTAGGACGGACCTGTGTGTCCGCCCCCCGTTTTGAGCGCACACATAGGTGCGCCCGGCCTCCAAAGGAAAAATCCTAATTCCTAACTCCTCATTCCTAATTCACTCAGTGCGCGTCCGCCCAGCTCTTGCCGGCGTGGGTCTCGGCCACCAGGGGGACGGACAGGGCGGCCACCCCCTCCATCTCCTCCCGGAGGAGGGCGGAGACGGCCTGGGCCTCCGCCTCCGGGCACTCCACGATGAGCTCGTCGTGGACCTGGAGGACCAGCTTGCCCGCCAGCCCCTCGGCCCGCAACCGGTCCCGCACCCGGATCATGGCCAGCTTGATGATGTCGGCGGCGGTGCCCTGGATGGGGGCGTTGAGGGCCACCCGCTCGCCGAAGGACCGGGTGTTGAAGTTGGAGGACTTCAGCTCAGGCACCCACCGGCGGCGGCCGAACAGGGTGGACACATAGCCGTCCGCCTTGGCCTGTTCCACCACCGCGTCCATATAGGCCCGGACGCCGGCGTAGTGCTGGAAGTACTTGTCCATATACTCCTTGGCCTGGGCCACGGTGACCCCGATGTCCTGGGACAGGGAGAAGGGGGAGATGCCGTAGACGATGCCGAAGTTCACCGCCTTGGCGCTCCGGCGCATGAGGGGGGTGACCTGGTCGGGGGCCACCCCGAACACCTGGGCGGCGGTGGCGGTGTGGATGTCCGCCCCGGAGCGGAAGCCGTCGATCATGGCCTGGTCCCCCGCCATGTGGGCCAGGAGGCGCAGCTCGATCTGGGAGTAGTCGGCGTCCACCAGCACCATCCCCGCCGGGGCCACGAACATTTTCCGCAGCTCGGCCCCCAGGGGGGTGCGCACCGGGATGTTCTGCAGGTTGGGCTCGGTGGAGCTCAGCCGCCCGGTGGCGGTGACGGTGTTCTGGAAGCAGGTGTGCAGCCGCCCGTCGGGGGGGATCAGCTTGTCCAGGCCGTCCACATAGGTGCTCTTCAGCTTGGTCAGCTGCCGGTACTCCAGGATGCTGTCGATGATGGGGTGCTGGCCCCGGAGCTTGTCCAGCACCTCGGCGTTGGTGGACCAGCCCGTCTTGGTCTTCTTCACCGGGGGCAGGCCCAGCTTTTCAAAGAGGATTCTCCCCAGCTGCTGGGTGGAGTTGATGTTGAAGGTGTCCTCCCCGGCCAGGGCATAGATGGTCTGCTCCGACTGGCCGATGCCGTCGGCCAGCACCTGGCCGAACCGGGCCAGGGCCCCCCGGTCGATGAGGAAGCCCGCCTGCTCCATTTCGGCCAGCACCGGGCACAGGGGCAGCTCGATGTTATAATACAGTTTGTCCATCCCCAGATCGGTCAGCCGGGCGGACAGGGTGTCCCGGAGGGCCCCGACGAGGGCGCAGTGGGACATGAGGGCCCCGGCGGCCGCCCCCCAGTCCCCCAGGGGGCCGAAGGCCCCGGGCTCCAGATAGGCGGACGCCTTGGGGAACTCCTGGTTGTAGTAGGTCAGCCCCAGCTTCTCCAGCTCATAGCTGCCGTCAGTAGGGGCTAGGAGGTAGGCGGCCACCTGGGTGTCGAAGGCGATGCCCCCGGGGGCGATCCCCTCCTCCAGCAGGCGGCGGCACAGCTCCTTGGAGCCGTGGACCGCCTTTTTGACGTCCGGGCCGAACAGGGCCCGCAGGCCGCCGCCATAGTCCGGGGTCCTGTCGGAAAACAGCAGGGCGGCGCGGCTGTCCCCGCCCGCCTGCCACTCCACGCACACCCCGTCCAGGGAGGGCAGGGCCAGCACGTCCACTTCGTCCAGCCCCCGCCAGAGGGCCAGCAGCTCGTCCAGCCGCTCCTTCGTCTCCACCACCTCGCTCTCGCAGGCGCCGGTGACGGGAGCCGCCTCCTGGACGGCCCCCTCCCCCTGGGGGGCGGTGAGGTGGTACTTGTCGATGAGTTTGGAGAACTCCAGGTCCAAAAACAGCCGGTACAGGGCGTTGTTGTCCGCCGGACGGCGCAGGTTGGCCTCCGGGGTGAAGTCGATGGGGGCGTCGGTGCGGATGGTGGCCAACTCATAGGACATGCGGGCCTGGTCCGCCCCCTCCTGGAGCTTCTTGACCACCCCGGGCTTGGCCGGCTCCCCGGGGGCCATCTCCACGTCGGGCAGGGCGGCGTACAGGGCGTCGATGGA
>CALWYA010000217.1 GCA_944385645.1 uncultured Oscillospiraceae bacterium | reverse complement strand
TGGGGGTTCATGCCGGCGGCCGGCTCGTCCAGGAGGAGGAGCTTGGGCTGGGTGGCCAGGGCCCGGGCGATCTCCAGCCGGCGCTGGAGGCCGTAGGGCAGGGAGCCGGCCACCTCGTCCTTCAGATGGGCCAGCCCCTGCTCCTCCAACAGGGCCATGGCCTCCTGGCGCATCCGCTGCTCCTCCGCCCGGTTGAAGCGGAAGGTGGCGGAGAACACGTTCTGCTTGGCCCGCATGTGCTTGGCGATGAGCACATTGTCGAACACCGTCAGGGCGGAGAACAGGCGGATATTTTGGAAGGTGCGGGCGATCCCCAGCTGGGTGATCCTGTCCGGGGTGGGGGAGAGGACCTTGTCGGTGAAGGCCAGGGGGTCCCGCTCCAGCTCCTTGGAGCGCCGCTCCTCCAGGGCTTTGTCATAGTCGGCCTGCATCTGGGCCTTGACGGCCGGGTCCTGCTGGGCCTCCATGGCGGCTTTGGCCTCCGGGTCTTCCACGGAGAAGCGGGCGGTGTACCGGTCCCCCTGCTCCCCCAGGTAGCTCTTAGCCAGCTTGCCCTGGGGGTGGTTGCGCACCATGGGCGTCCCGCAGAAGGAGACCAGGCCGTTGGTGGGCTCGTACACGCCGGTGATGCAGTTGAAGGCGGTGGTCTTGCCCGCCCCGTTGGGGCCGATGAGGGCCACGATCTGCCCCTCCTGGACCTCCAGGGACAGGTCGTTCACCGCCACCACGCCGCCGAACTGCATGGTGATGTGGTCCAGGCGGAGAATGGGCTGCTCGCTCATTGTGCCGCCTCCTTTCCGGCCGCCTTCCGGCGGGCAAAGAGAATATCAGACAGCTCCTTGTCCCCCAGCATGCCCCGGCGGAAGAAGAGCACCACGATCATGATGATGACCGAGAAGACCACCATCCGGAAGCCGGTGCGCAGCAGGGGCACCTTGGTCTGTCCGGTGAGGGTGAACCAGGCCAGCCAGCCCAGCAGGGCCAGGGCCAGGAGGGCCACCACGCCCTGTTTCCATAGGGCCCCCTTGTGCCGGCGCTCCCGCCAGATCAGCAGGGCGGCCCCGGCCAGGACCACCACGGCGAAAACCGCGATGAAGGTGATCCGGCCGCTGTCAGCGGGGGAGGAGAACTGCATGGTGTTGTCCAGGAAGCGCAGCCACCACTCGGAGCAGGCCACATACAGGAAGGTGGCGATGCAGGACCCGGAGATGGAGCCGATGCCCCCGATGACCACGATGAGCAGAATCTCATAGGTCATGGTGGAGGTGTACACCTTGGCCTGGGCGTTGTTCACGAACATGGCGAACAGGGCGCCCCCCACCCCGGCGAAGAAGGAGCTGATGCAGAAGGAGAGCATCTTGTGCTTGGCCAGATTGATGCCCATGGCCTCGGCGGCGATCTCGTCCTCCCGGATGGCCTTGAAGGCCCGGCCGTAGGAGGAGTTGATAAGCATGACGATGACGATGATGCACAGGATGGCCACCAGGAAGGGGAAGAAGGTGGACAGGCGGAAGACCACCGCCCCGTTGGCGTCGGTGAGGTTGAAGTTGTTGAAGGTGGGGATCTGGGTGATCATGTTGGCACCGTTGGTCACCGGGCCCAGGGGCTGCCACTGGAAGATGGCCCGGATGATCTCGGCAAAGCCCAGGGTGGCGATGGCCAGATAGTCGCTTTTCAGCCGCAGCACCGGCAGGCCGATCAGGAAGGCGAAGAAGGCGGCCACGCAGCCACCCAGCAGGATGGCCAGCACCACGCCCAGGAGCAGCCCGGAGGGGCTGTCCACCCCGCCGAACAGGTCGGGCAGGGAGAAGTTCACCGCCGAGCCCCCGTACAGGTAGTACACCGTGTCCTTGGCGGACATGGGGACGGTGAGGATGGCGTAGGTATAGGCGCCCAGCAGCATGAAGCCCGCCTGCCCCAGGGAGAACAGGCCGGTGAAGCCGTTGAGCAGGTTCATGGACACGGCCACCAGGGAGTACACCGCGCCCTTTTTCAGCACCACGAACAGCTGGCTGGTGGGTTTCAGCACGGCGGGGACGGCGTCCCCCATCAGGAGACCCAGGTTCTCCAGCAGCACCACCAGCACCAGGAGCGCCGCGGCCAGGATCAGGCCGGCCACAGCGCCTTTCTTGCTCTTTTTCTCTTGCAGCATATCCTCGCGCACCCCCTTACACCTTGTCGGTGGCCTTCTCACCGAACAGGCCGGTGGGCTTGAAAACCAGGATGATGATCAGCAGGGCGAAGGTGAAGGCGTCCACAAAGGTGGTGGCCCCCTCGAAGGGGAGGATCTTCACGAAGTTCTCGCAGATGCCGATGATGAAGGCCCCGATCACCGCCCCTGGGATGGAGCCGATGCCCCCGAACACCGCGGCCACGAAGGCCTTCAGGCCGGGCATGGCGCCCGAGGTGGGGACGATGGTGGGGTAGGTGGTGAAGTAGAGCATGGAGCCCACCGCCGCCAGGGCCGAGCCGATGATGAAGGTCATGGAGATGACCGAGTTGATCTTGATGCCCATGAGCTGGCTGGTCTCGAAGTCCTTGGCCACCGCCCGCATGGCCATG
>CALWYA010000216.1 GCA_944385645.1 uncultured Oscillospiraceae bacterium | reverse complement strand
TGGCCGGTGATATAGGGGAACCGCCACACGTTCCCCAGCCCGATGGCGCACCCGGCCGAGATGAGCACAAAGCCCAGCCGGGAGGAAAAGGTCTCTCGCTTCTCCATCTTTTCCATTCACTCCTCTCCCCCGCCGGTGGGCGGGGACAGTATCCCTATTGTATCCCCCCGCCCCGGCCCGGTCAAGCCCAATTTCCCCTCCTGTCCCGGAAATCGCCCTCTCTCCCTCCTATTTCCGCTTGACAGGGCCGCCATCCCCGCTATAATAATAGTACAAATGTTCTATCCTGGGAGGGGACCGCCGTGGAGCTGACCGACAAGCTGACCATCCTGGCCGACGCCGCCAAATACGACGCCGCCTGCACCTCCAGCGGCCTGGACCGGGCGGGCCGGCCGGGGACCGTGGGCAGCGCCGTCTTCGCCGGCTGCTGCCACTCCTTCTCCGCCGACGGCCGGTGCGTCTCCCTGCTGAAGGTGCTGATGACCAATGTGTGCGCCTATGACTGCGCCTACTGCGTCAACCGCCGCTCCAACGACGTGCCCCGGGCCGCCTTCACCCCCCGGGAGCTGTGCGAGCTGACCATGGGCTTCTACCGGCGCAACTACATCGAGGGGCTGTTCCTGTCCTCCGCCGTCCTCCGGGACCCGGACTACACCACCGAGCGGATGGTGGAATGCCTGCGGCTGCTGCGGGAGGAGTACCGCTTCGGGGGCTATATCCACGCCAAGGCCATCCCGGGGGCCGACCCCCTTCTCACCCGGCGGCTGGGCCTGCTGGCCGACCGGCTGAGCGTCAACATCGAGCTGCCCAGCGCCCGGAGCCTGGCCCTGCTGGCCCCGGACAAGAAAAAGGAGGCCGTCCTGGCCCCCATGGAACAGATCCGGGACGGCATCACCCTCTCCAGACAGGAGCTGAAACTCTACCGCTACGCCCCCCGGTTCGCCCCGGCGGGCCAGTCCACCCAGATGATCGTGGGGGCCACCCCGGAGAGCGACCGGCAGATCCTGTCTCTCACCCAGGGGCTCTACGACAAGTATCACCTGAAGCGGGTGTTCTATTCCGCCTATGTGCCCGTGTCCTCCAGCCCCCTCCTCCCCGCCCCCCGGAACTTCCAGCCCCCGCTGCTCCGGGAACACCGGCTGTACCAGGCCGACTGGCTGCTGCGGTACTACCACTTCCGGGCGGAGGAGCTGCTGGACGAGACCAGCCCCGACCTGGACCCCCGGATGGACCCCAAGTGCACCTGGGCCCTGCGCCACCTGGACTTCTTCCCGGTAGAGGTGAACCGGGCTGACTACGAGGCCCTGCTCCGGGTGCCCGGCGTCGGGGTGCGCTCCGCCCGGCGCATCCTCACCGCCCGGCGGGTGGGGCCGCTGGATTTTGAAGGGCTGAAACGGCTGGGGGTGGTCCTCAAGCGGGCCCAGTATTTCCTCACCTGCTCCGGCCGGGCCCCCCGGAGCCTGAAGGTCAGCGAGGACGGGCTGCTGCGCCATCTGGTGGCTCTGGAGCGCCCCGCCCTGGCCCAGCCCATGCCGGAGCAGCTGTCCCTGTTCGACCCCTAGCCCGCTCCCGTTCCCTGGAGCGGAAGACAGCATCGAAAGGAGGCGTCCCCATGGCCTGGACCCAGGTGTGCTGTCAGTACGACGGCAGCTACGCCGGCTTTCTCACCTGCGTGTTTGAAAATTATGTCAACCAAGAGGAGCCGGTGGAGTTCCGCACCCCCGACGACCCCTGCTGCTCCCTCTACCCCCTGCGCACCGTGGTCAGCGACCGGGCGCGGGCGGAGCGGGTGTACCGCTCCTTGGACAAGCTGGGCCGGGAGGGGAAGGCCCTGGCGGTGCGGGGCTTCCTCACCTGCCTGCCCGACCGGGAGCTGTGGCTGTGGCGGCTGCTGCGGCTGGGCTACGCCCGGGGGCCCGCCTTCACCCGGGACCTCACCGACCCCACGGTGGACACGGTGCGCAAGGCCGTCCTGCGCCTGAACAGCGAGGCCCACAAGTACACCGGCTTTGTCCGCTTCTCGGAGCTGGACGGGGTGCTGGCCGGGGAGATCGAGCCCAAGAACCGGGTCCTCCCCCTGCTGCGGCCCCACTTCTGCGGCCGCTATCCCCAGGAGCGGTTCGTCCTCCACGACCGCACCCACGGGGAGGCCCTGTTCCACCAGCCGGGGAAGTGGGCCATCCTGCCGGTGGAGGACGTCCGCCTGGGCCGGCCCGGGGCAGAGGAGCTCCAGTACCGGCGGATGTGGCGGCAGTTCTATGACACCATCGCCATCCGGGAGCGGGAAAACCCCCGGTGCCGCATGACCCACATGCCCAAGCGCTACTGGGCCATGATGACCGAGTTCCGGGAGGATTGGGACACCGAGCTGCCGGAGCTGGGCGCCGGGTATCCCTGACGCGCCCCTGTAGGGCGGGGGCTTGCCCCCGCCGTGGGCGCACATTGTGCGCCCAGAAGGGGTGGGCGGACACACAGGTCCGCCCCTACAGGCAGGAACGGGCCGGACTTTTTGTAGGGGCGGCCCCATGTGGCCGCCCGCGGGCCGATGGGGCCGATTCCCCCTGTCAGGGGGAAATGTCGAGCGAAGCGAGACA
>CALWYA010000215.1 GCA_944385645.1 uncultured Oscillospiraceae bacterium | reverse complement strand
CCGCAGGCCCGACGCGGCAATCCGTATTCCCCCGGGAAAAAGACGGATTCCCACGGCCCCTTCGGGGCCTCGGAATGGCGGGGAGGGCGAACGCCCTGGCCCCCTTGTAAAAGGGGGCTGTCACCGCCGCGAGGCGGTGACTGGGGGATTCCGTTGACCGAGAACGCCTTGTATGTCGTCCCCTCATCTGTCATTTGCTCCGCAAATACCACCTTCCCCCCAGGAGGGAAGGCTTTGCAGGCGGCCACATGGGGCCGCCCCTACGAATCCTAACGGACGGGGCATATGGACGAAAACACCTCATCCGTCACGGCCTTCGGCCGTGCCACCTTCCCCTGAAGGGGAAGGCCGGAGAGGCGCACCCCTAAAAGCCTTCCCCTTTAGGGGAAGGTGCCGAGCGCAGCGAGGCGGATGAGGCCCTCCGGCGGTGATGTTCGCTTCGTAGGGGCCGGTGTCCCCACCGGCCCGCGGCGGGGGCAGTCCCCGCTCTACAAGGTCCGGGGGGTCCGCCCTCAAAAAATTCTCCATTCTCCATTTTCAATTCCTAATTCCTCATTCCTCATTCCTAATCCTATCTCTTATCTCCATTCTCACAAAAGGAGTCTTTCCTATGAACCCGACCCAGGCGGCCAATTTTCTCATGGCCCATGACGACTATCTGATTTTGACCCACGTGCGCCCCGACGGGGACACCATCGGCTGCGCCGCCGGCCTGTGCCTGTGCCTGCGGCAGCTGGAGAAAAAGGCGTGGGTCCTCCCCAACCCGGAGACCACCGCCCTGTTCGCCCCCTATCTGGAGGGGCTGCTGGCCCCGGAGGGGTACCAGCCGGGGACGGTGGTGGCGGTGGATATGGCCGCCCGGGGGCTGTTCCCGGAGAACGCCAAGGTCTATCTGGACCGGGTGGACCTGACCATCGACCACCACCCCTCCCAGGAGTTCTACGCCAAGGAGACCTGCCTGGACGCCGGCCGGGCCGCCTGCGGGGAGATCGTCTATGACATCGCCCGGCGGCTGGGCCCCATCACCCCGGAGATGGGCCGGGCCCTGTATGTGGCCGTGTCCACCGACTGCGGCGGCTTCGTGTACAGCAACACCGACGCCCAGACCCACCGGGTGGCCGCCGATCTGATCGACTCGGGCTTCGACCTGTACCCGGTGAACCGCCGGCACTTCCGCACCAAGAGCTTCAAGCGGCTGCGGCTGGAGGGGCTGCTGGCCGCCGGCCTGGAGCTGCGGGACGGGGGGACCACCGGCCTGGTCTACCTCACCCTGGACATGCTCGCCCAGGTGGAGGCCCGGGAGGAGGACGTGGAGGACATCGCCGCCTTCGTGGGTCAGGTGGAGGGGGTCAAAAACGGAGTCACCCTCCGGGAGCTGAAGCCGGGGGAGTGGAAGCTGTCCCTGCGCACCGACCCCGGCGACCTGAACGCCAGCGCCGTGTGCGCCCTCCTGGGGGGCGGGGGCCACGCCGCCGCCGCCGGGGCCACCTTCCCCGCCCGGAGCCGGGAGGAGGCCCGGGACAAGGTTCTGGACGCCATCGGGCAGGTGCGCCATGGCTGACGGCGTTCTGATCATCGACAAGCCCTCTGAGTGGACCTCCCAGGACGTGTGCGCCAAGCTGCGGGGGGTGTTCCATGAGAAGCGCATCGGCCACGGGGGCACCCTGGACCCCATGGCCACCGGGGTGCTGCCCGTCTTTGTTGGCCGGGCCACCCGGGCGGTGGAGTTCGTCATGGAGGGGGAGAAGGAGTACCTGGCCGGCCTGCGGCTGGGCCTGGTGACCAACACCCAGGACACCACTGGGGAGGTATTGGAACAACGGCCCGTCTCGGTGACCCGGGAGGAGCTGGAGAATGCCCTGGAGCGGTTCCGGGGGGACATCCTCCAGGTGCCCCCCATGTACTCGGCCATCAAGATCGGGGGGAAGAAGCTCTATGAGCTGGCCCGGAAGGGGAGAGAGGTGGAGCGGCCCCCCCGGAAGGTGACCATTCACGCCCTGACCGTGGAGGGGCAGACGGGGGAGGGGGACTTCTCCCTGCGGGTGCGGTGCTCCAAGGGCACCTACGTGCGAACCCTGTGCCACGACATCGGGGCCGTCCTGGGCTGCGGGGGGTGTATGTCCGCCCTGCGGCGGGCCATGGCCTCCGGCTTCTCCCTGGCCCAGGCCCACCCCCTGGAGGAGGTACTGGCCTGCCCCGACCCGGCGGCCCTGCTGCTGCCGGTGGACGGCTGCTTCGCCCAGCTGCCCCGCCTGGACCTGCCCCCCAAGGGGACACGGGCGGTGCGCAACGGCCAGAGCGTCCCCCGGCCCGGCCTGGCGGCCGGGGAGTACCGCCTCTACGACGGGGAGACCGGGGAGTTCCTGGCCCTGGCCCGGGCGGAGCAGGGGAGACTGGTCACCGTCAAGAGCTTCTTTGCGGTGAAGTAGGAATAAAATTGAAAATGGAGAATGGAGAATTTTTTGAGGGCGGCGGCCCCTACGGGTGGCAACGGCCCGGTATCACTGTAGGGGCGGCCTTTGCCCAAGGGAAGCCATTATGGGGCCCCCACGCGAGCCCAGCGAAGCGGGTCGCGTGGGGAGAGGCCGACTCCCCCTGTCAGGGGGAGATGTCGCGAAGCGACAGAGAGGGAAGGGAGGAGCAGCGGAATGAATGAGCTTTCGCCGCCAGGCGGAAGCGAACGATATGGAG
>CALWYA010000214.1 GCA_944385645.1 uncultured Oscillospiraceae bacterium | reverse complement strand
TCGCCGCCGGAGACCACCTCGATGATCTCACAGCCGAACTTCTTGGCGAACTCCCAGTCCCGGTCGTCGTGGGCGGGGACGGCCATGATGGCGCCGGTGCCGTAGGTGGCCAGCACGTAGTCGGAGATGAAGATGGGGATCTCCTTCCCGTTCACCGGGTTGACGCCCCGCACCCCGTCCAGGCACACGCCGGTCTTCTCCTTGTTCAGCTCGGTGCGCTCCAGGTCGGACTTGGAGGCGGCGGCGGCCTGATAGGCCTTCACGTCGCCGGCATTCCGGATGGCGCCGCTCTCCAGCCACCGGCGGATCAGCTCGTGCTCCGGGGACAGGACCATGTAGGTGGCGCCGAACAGGGTGTCCGGCCGGGTGGTGTACACCACGATGTCGTCCCCGGTGGTGGCCTTGAAGGTGACCTCGGCGCCGGTGGAGCGGCCGATCCAGTTCTTCTGCTGGATCTTCACCCGCTCGATGAAGTCCAGGTCGTCCAGGTCGTCGATGAGCCGCTGGGCGTAGGCGGTGATCTTCAGCATCCACTGGGACTTCTCCTTGCGGATGACCGGGGCGCCGCACCGCTCGCACACGCCCTCCACCACCTCCTCGTTGGCCAGGACGCACTTGCAGGAGGTGCACCAGTTCACCGGCATGGTGGTCTTGTAGGCCAGGCCGTGCTTGTACAGCTGCAGGAAGATCCACTGGGTCCACTTGTAGTAGCTGGGGTCGGTGGTGTCCACCACCCGGTCCCAGTCGAAGGAGTAGCCCAGCATGTGCAGCTGCTTGGTGAAGTTGGCGATGTTCTGCTTGGTGACGATGGCGGGGTGGATGTGGTTCTTGATGGCGTAGTTCTCGGTGGGCAGGCCGAAGGCGTCAAAGCCGATGGGGAACAGCACGTTATAGCCGTCCATCCGCTTCTTCCGGGCGATGACGTCCATGGCGGTATAGGGCCGGGCGTGGCCCACGTGGAGGCCCTGACCGGAGGGGTAGGGGAACTCCACCAGGGCGTAGAACTTGGGCTTGTCGCCGCCGTTCCGGCAGGCGAAGGTCTTCTCGTCCTTCCACCTGGTCTGCCACTTCTTCTCAATGGCGGTGAAATCGTACTTCAAATCTGATCACGCTCTCCTGTAGGATTTGGCCGGAGGGCCGGCTCTGACAGCAATTCTATGATATTATAGCGGAACAGCCCGCCGATTGCAAGGGCCAGCGGGAAAAAGAGCGGCCAAGGCGGGTTTTTCTTGTAATCTCTCCTCCGGTCTGGTAGGATGGAGAAAAAAGGAGGGGGACGGTATGCTGGAATTTGATCCCCGCGCCCTGGCGGCGGTGGAGCGGCTGCGCCGGGCGGGCTTCGACGCCGCCCTGGTGGGGGGCTGCGTCCGGGACAGCCTGCTGGGCATTCCCCCCCACGACTATGACGCGGCCACCGCCGCCCGGCCGGAGGAGATCCGGGCCCTCTTCGCCGGCTGCCCCCAGTACGACGCCGGCAGCCGCTTCGGCACGGTGGCGGTGGAGCTGGACGGCCTGTGGGTGGAGGTGACCACCTTCCGCCGGGAGGAGGGCTACGCCGACCACCGCCGGCCCGACCGGGTGGCCTTCTCCCCCCGGCTGGAGGACGATCTGGCCCGGCGGGACTTCACCATCAACGCTATGGCCTGGGGGCCGGCGGGGCTGGTGGACCGGTTCGGGGGGCGGGCCGACCTGGAGCGGCGGCTGGTGCGGTGCGTGGGCGACCCGGACCGGCGCTTCCGGGAGGACGCCCTGCGCCCCCTGCGGGGACTGCGGCTGGCCGCCCAGCTGGATTTCGCTCTAGAGGAAGAGACTGCGGCCGCCGTCCGGCGGCACCTGCCGGAGCTGTCCCATGTGGCCTGGGAGCGCGTCCGGGAAGAATTTCTCCGGCTCATCTGCTCCCCCGGGGCGTGCCGGGTGCTGTTGGACTTCCCGGAGATGGCCGTCCAGGTCCTCCCGGAGCTGGGGCCGGCGGTGGGCTTCGATCAGCGCAATTTCCACCACCTCTATGATGTGTACACCCACAGCGTCAGGGCACTGGAGGGGGTCTCCCCCTCCCCCGCCCTCCGGCTGGCCGCCCTGCTCCACGACGTGGGCAAGCCGTCCACTTTTACCCTGGACGAGAGCGGCACAGGCCACTTTTACGGCCACGACAGGGCGGGCCTCCCTCTGGCGGACCGGGCCCTGGAGCGGCTGCGGGTGGACCGAGAGACCCGGGAGCGGGCTCTCCTCCTCATCGCCCGGCACCACCTGCCCGTGGAGGACGGCCGCAGGTGGGCGGGCCGGTGGGCCCGGCGGCTGGGGACCCGGGCCCTGCTGGAGCTGCTGGAGCTGAAGGGGGCGGACGGCGCGGCCTGCGGCACCCCGGACGGTGGACAGCGGGCCCTGCTGGACCGGGCCCGGGCCCAGGTGCTGGCCCTGGAGGCGGAGGGGGCCTGCCTCACCCTGCGGGAGCTGGCGGTGGACGGCCACGACGCCCTGGCCGCCGGGCTGAAGGGCCCCGCCGTGGGGACCGCCCTGAACGCCCTGCTGGACCGGGTGGCCCAGGGGGAGCTGGAAAACGACCGGGAGACGCTTCTGCGGGAGCTGGCGCGTTTCCAAGAGGGGATGTGAAAAATTTTTCACATCCCCTCTTGACATCCGGCCCGGGATGTGATATATTTCGCTCGTAAGATAAAAATATATCACACAAAGAGTGAA
>CALWYA010000213.1 GCA_944385645.1 uncultured Oscillospiraceae bacterium | reverse complement strand
CTGTACGCCGAGGGCTCCCGGCGGTATCTGGAGTCCCATTCCACCTATACAAGGAGGCGGATGACCCAGGCCGGCCGGGCCGACGTGGAGGAGGTGCGCTACGTCCCCGCCGCCCTGGCCCTCCACCAGCGGCCCGGCGTGCCCGGCATCCGCAGCACCTTCGGCACCGGGACTGAGCTGCTCAACTCCCTGCGGCTCATGTTCTCCCGTCTGGCCAGCCACCGCTGCCCCAACGGGCACTACCTGGAACCCACCCTGGCGGTAGCGGCGGGACAGACGCTGACCTGCCCCGTGTGCGGAGAATCCTTTTACGCCCCCTCCGCCGAGGAGCTGTCCTTCAACAGCCAGGGGGCCTGTCCCGCCTGCTCCGGCACCGGCGTGGTGCGCACCGTGGACCGCTCCACCCTGGTCCCCGACGACTCTCTCACCATCGACCAGGGGGCGGTGGCCCCCTGGAACACCCTCATGTGGTCCCTGATGACCGACATCTGCCGCAGCCTGGGGGTGCGCACCGACGTGCCCTTCCGGGAGCTCACCGACGAGGAGAAGCACATCGTCTACGACGGCCCGGCGGTGAAGAAGCACATTCTCTACCACGCCAAGAACTCCAACGACGTAGCGGAGCTGGACTTCACCTACTTCTCCGCCGTGTACACGGTGGAAAACGCCCTATCCAAGGTGAAGGACGAGAAGGGTATGAAGCGGGTGGAGAAATTCCTGAAGGAGGACCTGTGCCCCCGCTGCGGCGGCGCCCGCCTCAGCGAGGCCGCCCGTGCCCCGCGCCTCCGGGGCGTCGGCCTGGACGAGGCCTGCCGGATGACCCTCTCCGACCTGGCCGCCTGGGTGGAGGGCGTGCCCGCCTCCCTGCCGGAGGAGATGCGCCCCATGGCCGCGAGCATCTGCGAGGCCTTCCAGGGGGCGGCCAAGCGGCTCATGGACCTGGGGCTGGGCTATCTGACCCTGGACCGGGCGGCGGCCACCCTGTCCACCGGGGAGCGGCAGCGGATGCAGCTGGCCCGGGCGGTGCGCAACCGCACCACCGGCGTCCTCTATGTGCTGGACGAGCCCTCCATCGGCCTCCACCCGGCCAACCTCCGGGGGCTGACGGCGGTGATGGACGACCTGGTGGCCGACGGCAATTCGGTCCTTCTGGTGGACCACGACGTCCAGGTGCTCTCCCACGCCGACTGGATCGTGGAGATGGGCCCCGGCGCCGGGGCCGACGGCGGCCGGGTGCTGGCCCAGGGGACGGTGGCCCAGCTGGCGGCGGACCCCGCCTCCCGCATCGGGCCCTTCCTGAGACCGGACGCCCCCGGGCCGGACCGTCCCCGCTGCCCCTGGGGGGAGCCCCAGGACCTGGGGACCATCCACCTGTCCACCAACGCCATCCACACGGGATGCCCTCTGGAGGCGGACGTCCCCAAGGGCCGGCTGACGGTGGTCACCGGGGTGTCCGGCTCGGGCAAGACCACCCTGGTGCTGGAGAGTCTGGTCCCCGCCCTGGAAGCTTCCATCGAAAAGCGCCCTCTGCCCGCCCACGTGCTGGACGTGTCCGCCCCGGGCATCTGCCGGGTGAAGCTCATCGACGCCACCCCCATCGGCATCAACGTGCGCTCCACGGTGGCCACTTACGCCAACGTCCACGACGAGCTGAGGAAGATCTGGGCACGGAGTCCGGCGGCCAGGGCCCTGGGCCACAAGGCCGGGGACTTCTCTTATAACACCGGAAAGCTCCGCTGCCCCACCTGCGACGGCACCGGCCAGATCAGCCTGGACGTGCAGTTCCTCCCCGACGTGGACATTCCCTGCCCTGACTGCCGGGGCAGCCGGTACGGCCGGGACGCGGAGCGGGTGCGGGTGGTGACCCGGTCCGGGGCGGCCTTCACCCTGCCCGAACTCATGGCCATGGACATCCGCTCCGCCCTGGACGCCTGCGCCGACTGGAAGCTGGTGCGCTCACGGCTGGAGGTGCTGGACCAGCTGGGCCTGGGCTACCTCACCCTGGGGGAGGCCACCCCCACTCTCTCCGGCGGCGAGGCCCAGCGTCTCAAGCTGGCCAGCGAGATGGGCCGGGGGCAGGAGGACACGGTGTTTGTCTTTGACGAGCCCACCATCGGCCTCCACCCCCTGGACGTGCGCACTCTGCTGGCCGTGTTCCAGACCCTGGTGGACGCCGGGGCAACAGTGGTGGTCATCGAGCACGACCTGGACGTGATCCGCGCCGCCGACTACATCATCGACATGGGCCCCGGCGGCGGCGAGGCCGGGGGCCGGATTGTGGCCTCCGGCACGGTGGAGCAGGTGGCCGCCTGCCCCGACAGCGTCACCGGCCGTTTTCTGCGCTGAATTTCCCGCCGCCCGGCGATATGCAGAACAGCCGAATGTTTATCCATTCCGCCCGATTTTGGTAGCATTTTACCCCCCATGGCTACCAAATGGCTACCAAAAACAGGCCTCAAATCCTTGGGGCGCAAGGGATTCAAAATTGGAAGTTCCTGGGATGGATACCAAAATGCTACCAGCGGCACTTTTCGGACGGAAAAGTGCCGCTTTTTTCGTTTTTCGGCCTCCTTTTTGCGGGATTTTTTCGCACGCAAGAGGTGTGACACAGAGCTACAGGGGCAAAAAGGTTCCGAAAATCTCTGGATATGGGAGCAAATCCCGAAAAAGCTGTCAGGTTTCTTCGGAAGTCTGCCGGCAAAAATC
>CALWYA010000212.1 GCA_944385645.1 uncultured Oscillospiraceae bacterium | reverse complement strand
AGCCGGGCCCAGCCCAAGATCGCCAACTACCACTTCACCACCCTCTTCCCCAACCTGGGGGTGGTGTACGTGGAGGAGGGGGTGTCCTTCGTCATGGCCGACATCCCCGGCATCATCGAGGGGGCGGCGGAGGGGGCCGGCCTGGGCCACGACTTCCTGCGGCACATCGACCGGTGCCGGCTGCTGGTCCACGTGGTGGACGTGTCAGGCTCCGAGGGCCGGGACCCGGTGGCCGACTTCGAGGCCATCAACGCCGAGCTGGCCGCCTACTCCCCCGAGCTGGCCGCCCGGAAGATGATCGTGGCCGCCAACAAGGTGGACATCATGGAGGACCCCGCCCTGCTGGAGCGGCTGCGGGCCCACGTGGAGGGGCTGGGGCTGGAGCTGTTCGAGCTGTCCGCCGCCGCCCACCAGGGCACCCGGGAGCTGGTGAAGCGGTGCGCCCAGGAGCTCCAGAGCCTGCCCCCGGTGACGGTGTACGAGCCCACCTATGTGGAGCGGCCCCCGGAGGTGGACACCTCCGGCGAGGTGAACATCCAGCAGTTCGACGACACCTGGGTGGTGGACGCCCCCTGGCTCCAGCGGCTCATAGCCAACGTGAACTTCGGGGACTACGAGTCCCGGAACTGGTTCGACAAGGTGCTGCGCCAGTCCGGCCTGTTTGACAGGCTGGAGGCCATGGGCATCAAGGACGGGGACATCGTCTCCCTGTACGACCTGGAGTTTGAATATCAGAAGTGAGCCGAACGCCACAGGCCGGCCGCCCGCGTACCGCGGGCGGCCGGCCTGTTTGCATGCCTGATCAGGACGATTTTTTCAGCTGCCGGACGGCCAGCCCCGCCGCCAGCCCCAGTAGGGCGGGGCACAGCCAGCCGAAGCCCTGGGCCGCCAGGGGGAACCACCGATCGGCCCACGCCACCGCCCCGGTGAGGTGGAGGGCGGACTGGGTGCCGGCGGGCAGGGCCCGGAGCAGGTCGAACACCGCCGCCGCGGCGGTGAAGCCCACCGTCCATTGGAGCACCCGCCGGTCATGGCCGTACAGCCGTCCGCATAGGGTCATGGCGATGAGGACGATGGACAGGGGGTAGAGGAACATGAGCACCGGCTGGGAGTAGGCGATGATGGCCTCCAGCCCCAGGTTGGCGATGAGGAAGGACAGGGTGCCGAACAGCACCGTCCACACCCGGTAGGAGGGCCCCTTGGGGAAGAGCTTCACGAAGGTCTCCCCGCAGCTGGTGAGCAGACCCACCGCCGTTTTCAGACAGGCCACCGTCACCGTGACCGCCAGGATCAGGGCCCCGGCGGGGCCGAAGTAGTGGTCGGCGATCTGGGCCAGGGCCTGGCCGCCGTCGGCGCTCACCGGCAGGACGCCCCGGCTCTGGGCGCTCATGACGGCCACCAGCACATAGATCAGCCCCATGAACAGGCAGCTGAACAGGCCGGAGCGCACCGTCTGCCGGGCGATCTCCCCCGGGTCCCGGACTCCCAGTCCCCGGATGACCTCCACCACCACGATGCCGAAGGCCAGCCCGGCCAGGGCGTCCATGGTGTTGTAGCCCTCCAGCAGGCCGGTGGAGAAGGGAGAGGCGGCGTAGTTCCCCACCGGATCAATGGAGGACAGGTCGCCCGCCGGGGCGGTGAGAGCTCGGAGGATCAGCACGGCCAGGAAGGCCAGGAACAGGGGGGTGAGGACCTTCCCCACCCAGGTGAGGATCTCCCCCGGCCGCAGGGCCAGGATCAGCGCCGCCGCGAAGAAGAGCAGGGAGAATATGGCCAGCCCGGCGGTCTGCCCCGTCCCGGGCAGCACCTGCTGGATGCCCACGGAGTAGGAGACGGTGGCGCATCGGGGGATGGCGAAGAAGGGGCCGATGGTCAGGTAGAGGGCGCAGGTGAAAAACAGGCCGTAGCCCTTTCCCACCCGGCTGCTCAGCCCCAGCAGGCCGTCTTCCCGGCTGATCCCCAGGGCGGCCACCCCCAGCAGGGGCAGACCCACGCCGGTGATCAGCAGACCGGCGCAGGCCAGAAAGACGCTGCGGCCGGCCATCTGACCCATGGAGGCGGGGAAAATCAGGTTGCCCGCGCCGAAGAACATGCCGAACAGCATGCTGGCCACGGCCAGGGTCTCGCGGAACGTCAGCTTTTTCATGGCGGTCTCCTCCCAATCCGACAGCATTTTTCGATAGATCGATTATACCGCGTTTCGTGCGTTTCGTAAATCCCGATTCCGGGCAAAGCAGTGCCAAAACAAAGGGGCGGCTTTGCCGACCCCGAGCATGGAAAGGCCAAAGGGTGGAGCCGCCCTCTGGGCGGCGGAACCCAAAAAGAAGAACATCTGCTGAAAGCAGATGTTCTTCTTTTTGGAAGGGACGGTTAAAATCGCTATTTTCAACTTTGGGCCTGTTAACAGGAGTACCACCCAACGGCCCTTCTGGGCCGCGCCGCGAGTGCGGCGTAAATTCAGAGCCGCCGGAGGCGGCGGAGAATTGCGCAGGGCGAATTCATTTCGCCCGAGCATGGAAATGCCGAAGGGTGGAGCGGGCCAACGGCCTGCGGAACCCAAAACGAAAGGCACGACTTTCGTCGTGCCTTTCGTTTTGGCACCCCGGACTGGAGTCGAACCAGCGGCCTACCGCTTAGGAGTACGGCGTACCATTTCGTAAATTGTTCATATCATATCTTCCCGTGTTGTTTCTTCGCAAATTGTGC
>CALWYA010000211.1 GCA_944385645.1 uncultured Oscillospiraceae bacterium | reverse complement strand
CCGTCGAAGCTGATGTGGAACCAGTCCTTATAGGGGCTGTCCCACTTCTTCTCCTGCACGTCCCGGAAGGCCCAGAAACCCCGGCCCACGTGGTTGAACACCCCGTCCAGCAGCACCCGGATGCCCGCCTCGTGGAAGGCCCGGCACACCGCCGCCAGGTCCTCGTTGGACCCCAGCCGGGGGTCCACCCGGAAGTAGTCCCGGGTGTCATAGCCGTGCCGGTCGCTGTCAAACACCGGGTTCAGGAGCACCGTGTCCGCCCCCAGCTTTTTGATGTGCGCCACCCAGTCCAGCAGGCGCAGGATGCGGGGCTCCTCCGCCCCGTCGTTGTCCGCCGGGGCCCCGCACAGGCCCAGGGGGTAGATCTGATACACGACCGCCTGGTCAAACCACATGGTCATCGCTCCTTTCTGTCGGTGGGTCTATCATACCCCATCCCCCCGCTCCGCGCAAGAGAAACCTGCGCGTCTTCACTTCCCGCCCCCGTGGACGAGCGGTCTGTTTTTTCAGCGCCGGCCAAGAAACAAGGTGACAAAGGGGGCCCGATGTGGTAAAATATTGACAAGCTGACTCGTGTGCCCGCCGGAGCGCCGGCGGGCGGGAAACACCATCTTGTGAGGAGGAGTTCATTATGGAACGATACGGTATCTCTGTTCAGGTCAAAAACGCCCCCAAGCTGGACCCGGAGTTTATCCCCCTGCTGAAATTCAACCAGGCCTTCCTGGCCGGCGCCGCGAAGCCCGTCTCCATCGCCGTGGAGCGGGCGGACGGCCAGATGGCCGCCTGCCACACCAAGATCCACGGCACCCCGGAGATGGCCCAGGCCGACCACTACTACATCAACCGCCTGGTGAAGACCATCCTGTGGATGAAGGGCGGCTTCAAGATCTACGTGGCCGGGGACAAGGGCACCTATGACTACCTGGCCCAGGCGTACAGCGCCGGCGGCGAGCAGGCCTTCGACTGGGACTATATGGCCAACATCTTCGAGCGGCCCTTCGAGGTGGTCTTCTGCGACCAGATCCCCGAGGCCAAGGACGACCCCAAGGCCATGGGCGGCCACCTGGAGGGCTGCCGCATCGGCTTCGACGCCGGCGGGTCCGACCGGAAGGTGTCCGCCGTCATCGACGGGGAGACCGTCTTCTCCGAGGAGGTGGTGTGGTTCCCCAAGGTGACCGCCGACCCGGACTACCACTATGAGGGCATCGTCTCCGCCCTGAAGACCGCCGCCTCCCACATGCCCCGGGTGGACGCGGTGGGCGTCTCCTCCGCCGGCATCTACATCAACAACCGCACCATGAGCGCCTCCCTGTTCCTGAAGGTGCCCAAGGAGCTCTACGACGCCAAGGTGAAGGACATCTACATCCGGGCCATCACCGACACCTTCGGCCCCGACATCCCCTACGCCGTGGTCAACGACGGGGACGTGTCCGCCCTGGCGGGCACCATGAGCCTGGGGGACAACAACGTGCTGGGCATCGCCATGGGCACCAGCGAGGCGGTGGGTTACGTGGACGGCGAGGGCCGGATCACCGGCTGGCTCAACGAGTTGGCCTTCGTGCCGGTGGACGCCGCCCCCGACGCCATGCGGGACGAGTGGTCCGGGGACATCGGCTGCGGCGTGAAGTACTTCTCCCAGGACTCGGTTATCAAGCTGGCCCCCCGGGCTGGCATCCAGCTGGACGAGGCCCTCTCCCCCGCCGAGAAGCTGAAGGTGGTCCAGGGCCTGATGGCCGAGGACGACCCCCGGGCCGCCCAGGTGTACGAGTCCATCGGCGTCTATCTGGCCCACTCCCTGGCCTACTACCATGACCTGTATCAGTTCAAGCACGTGCTGCTCCTGGGCCGGGTCATGTCGGGCAAGGGGGGCGACCTGCTGCTGGACGCCTGCAAAAAGGTGCTCGCTGACGAGTACCCGGAGGTGGACCGTGCCATCCACCTGGCCCTCCCCGACGAGAAGTTCCGCCGGGTGGGCCAGTCGGCCGCCGCCGCCAGCCTGCCGGAGATCCCCAAGAAGTAAAAGTTTTATGCGGCCGCCCCCTACGGGGGCGGCCGCACCGCATTCTATCAGAGGACCGTACCGCGATGCGCGGTACGGTCCGGTTTTATTCGGCTCAGGCTTTGTCCTCGCCCTGATCGGCGCCGCCCGGCCCCTGGGACTGGTCCCCGGCGGGAGCGTCCTGCGCCGGCGTTTCGTCCGCCGGCCCGTTCTCCCCGTCCTTCGGCCCCTGATCCCCGGAGGGCTCCTCCTCCCCGTCGTCCAGGGCGGGGGGCTTGGGGGGCTCGCTGACCATGTGGATGTGCTTGGCCGGAGCCTCGATCCCGTCGGGGGTGGAGGGCCGGAAGGCCTTGTCCGCCGAGCGGGTGGAGGTGTAGGCGCTCTCCACCAGGGCGGGGTCCCGCCCCTCGATGATGGCCACCATCTCGCCGCCGGTGATGGTCTCCTTATCCAGCAGATAGGCCACCACCTTGTGCATGTCCTCCAGGTTCTCCTGGATGACCTTCACCGCGTCCTCGTAGCACACGTCCAGGATGGCCTTCACCGCCTTGTCCATGACGGCGGCGGTGTCCTGGGCGCAGTCCAGGCCGTAGCCGCCGTCCAGGTACTGGTTCCGGACGGAGCCGAGAGCCATCATGCCGAACTCCTCGCTCATGCCGAACATGGCCACCATGTTCCGGGCGATGTTGGTGGCCTCCTGGATGTCCTGGGAGGCGCCGTTGG
>CALWYA010000210.1 GCA_944385645.1 uncultured Oscillospiraceae bacterium | reverse complement strand
AGACGAGTGTTCTTACAGCGTTTCAAATGCTATAAGAACACTCGCCATGGTCCGAGTGGCGGGATTTGAACCCACGGTCTCTTGGACCCGAACCAAGCGCGATACCAAGCTTCGCCACACCCGGATAGTCAGCTCTATCATTATATTGATTCTCTCCCCGTCTGTCAAGAGGAATATGAGGCGGTCCCGGGAAATATACTGATACCACTTCAAAAGTGGACAGGGAGGGGTACGCCATGTACGAGCAGCGGGCGCGGGCAGCGGGGAGAACGGGCGGGACCGCAGGAGGCGGTCCAGGGGCCCGGCGGGGCCGCGGGACACGGGGCGGCGGACGGGACCGGATGCTGCTGGCCCAGCTGTGCGTGTGTCTGGCTTTGTTTCTCACCGTCTTTCTCGGCCGGGGCCTGTTTCCTGGCCGGATGGCACAGCTGGGGGAAGAACTGCGGGGGATGATCGCCGCCGATTTTGATTTCCGGGGAGCGCTGGCCAGCCTGGGCGGTTCCCTGGCGGAGGGGGACACGGTGCTGTCCGACCTGGGGGAGTTCTGTGTCCAGGTATTCGGTCCCCAGGAGACGGAGGCGGAGCCGACGGCTCTGCTTGCCCCTCCAGCGGCACCGTCGGTGCTGGCCTCGGAGCTGTCCTTCCTCAGCGGCCGCCCAGACGCCCTGGAGCGCACCGAGCATTACACCAGGGGGGAGACGCTGGGGGTGACCCTCACCGCCGCGCCGGCCCCGGAGGAACCGGCGGAACAGGAGGCAGTCCAGCCCCAGGTCCTGCCCGCCGGGGCGGTGGTCCAGGTGTCGGACTATGACGGGCCGGCCCTGCCGGACAACTACACCATGGACCAGCTGTCCCTGGGGGAGCTGGAGACCATGGCCCCCATCTCCGGCCGGCTGACATCGGGGTACGGCTACCGCGTCGATCCGGTGAAGGGCACCGAGGGGGACTTCCACGGCGGGGTGGACATCGCCGGGAGCGAGGGCAGCCCCATCGCCGCCTTCGCCGACGGGGTGGTGGAGTACACGGGGGAGGACGACTCCTACGGCCGATACTTCCAGATCGACCACGGCAACGGGGTGAAGTCCTTCTACGCCCACTGCAGTCAGGTACTGGTCCAGAAGGGGCAGACCGTGGCCCTAGGGGAGACGGTGGGTCTGGTGGGCTCCACCGGCAACGTCACCGGTCCCCACCTGCACCTGGAGCTGAAGTACGGAAAGCTGCACCTGAATCCGGCCTATTACGTGGAGTTCCTGCCGGCGGAATGAGGTGGGGCAGGGTGGAGGCCACCGCCGGATTTTTCCTGCTGGTGGCCTGGATGAACTACTGGGACAGCCAGTGCCTGGTCCCGGAGGCCCTGCTGGCCTGCGCCCTCCATGAGCTGGGGCACTACGGGGTCATCCGGCTGTTGGGAAGGGACGTAAAGTTAGTCCGCCTGACAGCAATCGGGGCCGAGATGGCGGTGGACCGCCCCCTGGACTACTGGCAGGAGGGACTGGCCGCCCTGGCCGGTCCGGCAGTCAATCTGCTTCTGGCCCTGGTGTTCTGCGGCTGGAGCCGGGGACAGACCTTCGCCGGGCTGAACCTGACCCTGGCCCTGTTCAACCTGCTCCCGGTGGGACGGCTGGACGGGGGGCGGGCCCTGGGCTGCGCCCTGGCCCTGCTGGCCGGTCCGGACCGGGCGGAGCGGATCGGCCGGGGGCTGGACCTGCTGTGTGCAGGCGCTGCCCTGGGGGCGGGGCTTCTGGTGGCCGGGGCGGCGGGCAACGTCACCCTGCTCCTGGCCGGTCTGTGGATGGCTGGGATGATTTCCCAGGAAAATTGGCGGCCTTTCCGGCCAAATAGGGCTTGCCATAGGGGGGAGAAACCGGTAAAATATAGGGTACGCTGATCAACGACCTGGAAGGGGAGATCCCATGAACCGTACCCTGGAGCAGATCCTGCCGAAGGTGCAGAAGCCCGCCCGGTACACGGGGGGAGAATATAACGCGGTGGTCAAGGACCGCGGAGAGGTGGACGTCCGGTATGCCCTGTGCTTCCCGGACACCTATGAGATCGGCATGTCCAATCTGGGCTGCCGCATTTTATACGGCGTGATGAATCAGGAGCCCGGGGTGTGGTGCGAGCGGTGCTTCGCCCCCTGGGGGGACATGGAGGAGGCTATGCGCCGGGAGGGCCTGCTGCTGTACGGCCTGGAGAGCGGGGACCCCATCTCCGACTTCGACCTCATCGGCTTCTCTCTGGGCTATGAGATGGCCTACTCCAACGTGCTCAATATGCTGGACCTGGCGGGGCTGCCCCTGCGGTCGGAGGACCGCCCCGAGCTCACTCCCCTGGTGGTGGCGGGGGGCACCTGCGCCTATAACCCGGAGCCCCTGGCCCCCTTCATCGACTTCTTCGTCCTGGGGGAGGGGGAGGAGGTCACCCTGGAGTACATCCGCCTCTACCGGCAGGCCCGGGAGGAGGGCTGGACCAAGGAGGAATTTTTGCGGGAGGCCGCCCAGATCGAGGGCATCTATGTCCCCGCCTTCTACGAGCCCGTCTACAAGGAGGACGGCCGCCTGGAGGAGATGCGGGTGGTGGAGGGCTCCGGCGCCCACGAGACGGTGCGCAAGCGCATCGTGAAGGACTTTGACCACAGCTACTTCCCGGTGAAGACCATCATCCCCTCCACCGAGATCGTCCACGACCGGGTGATGCTGGAGCTGTTCCGGGGGTGCATCCGGGGCTGCCG
>CALWYA010000209.1 GCA_944385645.1 uncultured Oscillospiraceae bacterium | reverse complement strand
CTGAACAATTCTTTTCCCATAGATTTCTGCACCCCTTTCGTTGACTTTCTTGTCCAACTTTTGGGGTGCAGTTCATGGCGGTCGGCTGAGCCCTGAGAGGAAAATCCTTGTCGCGATCCCGGCTTTGTGGTATAATCATTCCAATAAAACCACAAACACAAGAGGAGGCGCGCCCCATGAAATGTCCCTACTGTTCCTATACGGAGAGCAAGGTGGTGGACTCCCGCCCCGCCGACGACGGGACCAGCATCCGCCGCCGCCGGGAGTGCCTGTCCTGCCACCGGCGCTTTACCACCTACGAGACCATGGAGAGCCTGCCCCTGATGGTGGTGAAGAAGGACGGCAGCCGCCAGAGCTTCGACCGGAACAAGGTGCTGGGCGGTCTGATCCGGGCCTGTGAGAAGCGGCCGGTGTCCTACCACACCCTGGAGGAACTGGTCAACGAGATCGAGCAGACCCTCCAGAACCAGATGGAGCGGGAGGTCAGCTCCGCCCAGATCGGCGAGCTGGTGATGGAGCGGCTGAAGAAGATCGACGAGGTGGCCTATGTGCGCTTCGCCTCCGTATACCGGCAGTTCAAGGACATCAACACCTTTATGCGGGAACTGAATAAATTACTGGAGGACAAATGACATGATCTACGATTCTCTGGACCACATCGACGTGTACAAGCACGTCCACCCCGGGGTGTATAAGGGGCTGCGCATCCTGCGGGACACCGACTTTTCTCAGCTGCCCGATGGGAAATATGAGGTGGACGGGGAGGAGCTGTTCTACTCCCTGATGACCTATCAGTCCAAGCCCGTCAACGACACACCGGAGACCCACGAGAAGTACATCGACATCCAGTGCGTTCTGTCCGGGGGAGAAGCTATGGCGGTGGCCCCCCTGGAGGAAATGGAGGAGGTGGTGGAGGCCCGCCCGGAGGGGGACATCTGGCTCCACCATGGCCCCACCCCCTCGGTGGTGTACCTGACCCCCGGCAAATTCGCCGCCGTATGGCCGGGAGACGCCCACGCCCCCGGCATCGCCTTGGGCGAGCCCGCCCAGTGCCGCAAAGCGGTGGTCAAGGTCAAAGTATAACGAAAATACGGTCCCGCCCCCATCGGGGGCGGGACCGTATTTTATGGCTTCGGCAGGGACAGGGTCAGGTCCTGCCGGGGCAGCTTCTCCCAGGCGAACAGGGGGAGCACTTCCCGGGGGGTGACGGGCTCCAGCCGGTCCAGGAGTCCGGCGGCGTGGGCCAGCAGCCCCACCAGCTCCGGGGCGGTATAGCTCTGCTGGAGCCGGCCCAGCTCCAGATCCCGGTCCCGTTTGGCCAGCCGCCGGCCGTCGGGGGCCAGCAGCAGGGGCAGATGGCCATATTCCGGGTGGGGCAGGCCCAGCCGCTCCTGGAGCCACAGCTGCCGGGGGGTGGAGGAGAGCAGATCGTCCCCCCGCACAACCTGGGTGACCCCCATGAAGGCGTCATCCACCACCGCCGCCAGCTGATAGGCATACACCCCGTCGGACCGGCGGAGAATGAAGTCGCCGCAGTCCCGGGACAATTCCTCCTGGTAGAATCCCTGGAGGAGATCACAAAATGAAATCGTCTGTTCCGGGACAGCCGCCCGCCAGGCGGGGGAGCGGACCTGTTCCAGCTCCCGGCGCTCCGCCTCGCTCAGACGGCGGCACCGGCCGTCATAGATCGCCTCCCCGTCGGAGCGGTGGGGGGCGGAGGCGGCCAGCCGCTGGGCCCGGGTGCAGAAGCAGGGGTAGAGCAGGCCCTGATTGGCCAGGGCCTGAAAGGCGGCGGCGTAGGCCTCGGTGCGCCGGGACTGGTACACCGGCGCCCCGTCCCAGTCCAGCCCCAGCCACTCCAGATCCCGCAGGATCTGGTCGCAGTATTCCGGCCGGCACCGGTCCGGGTCCAGGTCCTCCAGCCGGAGCACCATCCTGCCCCCGGCGCTCCGGGCGGCCAGCCAGGCCAGCAGACAGGCCCACAGATTGCCCAGGTGCATCCGGCCGCTGGGGCTGGGGGCGAAGCGGCCCACAACGTCTGACAACTCGATTTCCTCCTTGGAAGGGGAGCGGCGCGCCGCTCCTCACTTTTTCTTCTTGGGCTTGGCCCAGCCCGCCTTGTGGACGGGGCGGGCGGGAGCGGACTTCTTCTCCACCGACCGTCGGGTGTCCCCCCGGCCAGCCTTGGCCCGCGGCCCGGCGGCCTTCCGGCCTCGGTCGGGGTGCTGCTCCCCCCTGGGGGGTCGGCCCTTCGGGGCGGGCCCCTTGTCCGGCCGCACCAGACACCGCTTGCCGTAGCCGATCAGGTCCTCCCGGCCCGTCTTGTGGAGGGCCTCCAGCACCAGCTTCCGGTTCTGGGGCTTACGCCACTGCATCAGGGCCCGCTGGAGGGCCTTGTCGTGGGGCGTCTTGGGGACAAAGACGGGCTCCATGGTCCGGGGGTCCAGGCCGGTGTACCACATACAGGTGGCCAGGGTGCCCGGGGTGGGGTAGAAGTCCTGGACCTGCTCGGGCATGTGCCCCTCCCGGTTCAGCCACTCGGCCAGCCGGACCGCGTCCTCCAACGTGCAGCCCGGGTGGGAGGAGATCAGGTAGGGTACCAGATACTGGTCCTTGCCGTACCGGCGGTTGAGCTTGAAATACTTCTCCTTGAACTTCTCGTACACCTCGATGTGGGGCTTGCCCATGTAGTCCAGGGTGTGGGCCACGCAGTGCTCCGGGGCCACCTTCAG
>CALWYA010000208.1 GCA_944385645.1 uncultured Oscillospiraceae bacterium | reverse complement strand
TCCACCCAGACGGCCATCATCAGCCGCACCGTGAAGAGCGAGAAGCAGGGCCGCATGACCTTCTACAACATGATGGTCCTGGAGGGCTTCATCGCCATGGTGTGGGCCGCCGGCGCCATGGGCGTGTACAACCTGGGCATCCAGGCCGCCGACGCCAACCTGGCCACCGACACCATCGGCGTGGTCTGCAAGCACATCCTGGGCAACGTGGGCGGTATCATCGCCCTGATCGGCGTCATCGTCCTGCCCGTCACCTCCGGCGACACCGCCCTGCGTGCTCTGCGCCTGACCCTGTCCGAGACCCTGCACATCGACCAGTCCACCAATGCCAAGCGCATGGGCCTGGCCGCCCCCGTGTTCGTCCTGGTGGCCGCCATCATCGTGTGGGCCAAGGTGGACACCAACGGCTTCCAGATCCTGTGGCGCTACTTCGCCTGGTCCAACCAGACCCTGTCCCTCTTCGCCTTCATCTGCATCTCCGTGTGGATGTTCGAGAGCGGCAAGTCCAAGTTTGTGTGGATGCCCCTGATCCCGGGCGCCTTCTACACCTTCATCTGCTCCACCTTCATCGCCAATGCCGCCATCGGCTTCAACCTGCCCTGGAGCATTGCCTACCCCATCGGCGCCGTGCTGATGGTCGCCTACGTGGTGGCCATCGTGGCCTACGGCCGCAAGCGCGCCGCCCGGGCCACCCTGGCCCACTGAGCAGATCCCATACCTGGCTGAAAAGCGGACCCGTCCTCGGGTCCGCTTTTTCAATCCCTCGGGCGGGGCCGTTTGCCATCCCGGCCCCGATGTGATACAATAAACGCAATCCCGCGTTTCCGCGGCGGTATCATGCGCGTACCTGCCATTTGCGGCGCAAAAGGCGGAATTGTCCCCGCCCCCCGCGGGGGGCGGGGACAATCAAAAAATTGGAACTGAGAAAAGAGAAAAAGGGGGTGGAGGCGGTGGAGCGAAGGGCCCGAAGGGAGCTCGCGGCCTTCCTGGCCGTCCAGATCGCCCTGTACGCCGCCTTCCTGGCCATGGACCTGGCGGGGCTGGGGGCCTGGGGGGACCCGGTGAAGTTCCTGTCCATCCTCCTGTGCCTGGCCTTCTGCCTGAGCTGGACGGGGCGGGGGGGCGACCGGCTGACCGCCGCCGCCCTGGCCTTCACCGCCGCCGCCGACCTGTTCCTGCTGATGCTGGGCCGGTGGTACGGCCTGGGGGTGGCCCTGTTCTGCGTGGTCCAGGGGCTGTACCTGGTCCGGGTCCGCCGGCTCACCGGACGGGGGCTGTGGCTCCCCCTCCGGGCGGGGCTGCCCCCGCTGTTCTGGCTGGCCCTGGGCCGGCTGGGGCTGTTCACCCCCCTGAACGCCCTGGCCGCCTTCTACTTCGCCAACTTCCTGTGCAACGCCGCCGCCGCCCTGGGGGCCCCCGGCCGGCGGGGGAGGCTGTTCGCCCTGGGCCTGTGGCTGTTCCTGTGCTGCGACGTGTGCGTGGGGCTGTACCAGAGCTGGCTGCTCTCCGGGGCGCTGGACAGGGCCGTCCACCTGGGCATGTGGCTGTTCTATCTCCCTGGGCAGGTGCTCCTGTCCCTGTCCGCCCTGCCCGATCCTGTGCTGAGAGGTTTTTTCCATGAGACAAAGTAAGCTGCTCTCCCTGCTTTTGGCCGTCCTCACCGCCCTGGCGGTGCTCACCGGGGCGGTGGCCGTCCCCATCCTGTGCCGGCCCTTCTACTACGCCCAGATCGGCCCCCTGGGGCTGGAATCCTACACCGGCCTCACCGGGGACCAGATCCGCCAGGCCTATGACGAGGTGCTGGACTACTGCACCGGCCTGTCCGAGGCGTTCTCCGCCGGCGTTCTGCCCTTTTCCGACTCCGGGGCCAGCCACTTCGCCGACGTGCGGGGGCTGTTCCTTCTGGACCTGGGGGTGCTGGCGTTCTGCCTCATCGCCCTGGGGGCGGTGATCCTCCTGTGCCAGCGGCGGGTGCGGCCCCAGCCCCTCCTGGGCCGGGGGCCCGGCTTCTGGGGGGCCTGCGGCCTGGGGGCGGCCTTCCTGGTCATCGGCGGCCTGGCCGCCCTGGACTTCGACCGGGCCTTCACCATCTTCCACGCCCTGTTCTTCCCGGGCAAGACCAACTGGATCTTCGACTGGCGCACCGACCCGGTCATCCTGATCCTCCCCCAGGACTTCTTCCGCAACTGCGCCCTGCTGGTGCTGGCCCTCCTCCTGCTCTGGTGCGCCGTCCTCATCGCCGCCGACCTGCTGGCCGCGGGCGCGAGAAGGAGAGCAGGAGCGTGCGTCGGTGAGAGCAGAGTGAAGAGTGAAGAGTGAAGAGTGGAGAGTGAAGAGTGGAGATAGGAGATAAAATTAGGAGTTAGGAGTTAGGAATTAGGAATTTATGGGGCACGCCGGTGTACCGTAGGGGCGGCCCTGTGTGGCCGCCCGCGGGCCGATGGGGACATCGGCCCCTACGGATGGTGCAACCCTGTAGGGCGCGGCCTCCTTGACGCGCCGTACCTTCCCCCTGGGGGGAAGGTGGCCCGCAGGGCCGGATGAGGGGGCGATCTGCCCGCCGCCATGTAGGGGCGCACCTGTGTGTGCGCCCACCCAGCCTTCCCCTTCAGGGAAAGGTGGCACGGCCGAAGGCCGTGACGGATGAGGTGTTTCGGTCCATCTGCTCCGCTCGTTAGGATTCGTAGGGGCGGCCCTGTGTGGCCGCCCGCGGGCCGATGGGGCCGATTCCCCCTGTCAGGGGGAAATG
>CALWYA010000207.1 GCA_944385645.1 uncultured Oscillospiraceae bacterium | reverse complement strand
TTAGAAACCTACGGTTTCTAAAAATTTCCCTTCGGTGGTCGGGGATGCTTGCCTGCGTTTTGACATCCGGCGCGCAGACGCAAATATAAAAGCCGTTTGCTTCCCCGCCCGCTGCCGCTCGTGGTCAAAAATCTGTTCCCGCTGCGTTTCCTTGTTTCAATGGCGCGCCTCCCGGGGTGCCCTCGATGAAGCGGCGGGGGCGAGCCCCCGCCCTACGTGGTCTGCACCATTCGTAGGGGCCGATGATCCCTACCCCTTTTGTCTCGCTTCGCTCGACATTTCCCCTTGACAGGGGGAATCGGCCTAAAGGGGAAGGCCAGAGAGACGCACCCCTAAAAGCCTTCCCCTTTAGGGGAAGGTGCCGAGCGCAGCGAGGCGGATGAGGCCCTCCGGCAGTGATGTCCGTTTCGTAGGGGCCGATGTCCCCATCGGCCCGCTTCGCTGGGCTCGCGCAGGGGCCCCACAAATTCCTAACTCCTAACTCCTAATTCCCAATTGGAACTGCGCGTCACAGCCCCTGGATCTTCCCCTGGATCAGCTTGCCCACCGCGTCGGCAAACCAGCCCACGGCGGGGATGCGCACCAGGTCCCGGCCATAGATCTCCCGGGCGCCGGGGAGCTCCCGGTCGCTGCCGGTGAAGATGCACACCGGGGCCAGCCCCCGCTTGCGCAGGGCACCCGCCTCGGCGGCGGCGTCCTTCACCCCCAGCTTGCCCCCGTAGTCCCGCCCTCCGGGGAGCAGGCCGTCCCGGGGCACCTTCTGGTCGTCGTTGGGGTTGGCGTCGGACAGGAGGATGAGTAGCCGGTGGTCGGCCCGCTCCCGCTCCATGAGCCAGCCCATGGCCCGCAGAGCCAGACCGTCCCGGTTCCACCCGGCGGACACATAGTCGAAGATGGCGTCGTTTCGGTCGTCCTCCTGATAGTCCCGGTAGACCCGCAGGACGGTGCACCCGCTCACCGAGCAGAAGGAGGACACCCGCACCGGGATGCGGCACCGGGTAAGGGCGGCGGCGATGAGATAGGCCTGGGTGGACAGCTTCTCCTGCTGCTGGTTCTGGGAGGCGGAGGCGTCCAGGAGGATGTCCACCGACAGGTCTCCCAGCTCGCTCTGCCGCCGCTGGGAGAACACCCGCCCGTCCCGAAGGGCCTGGGCCCGCCAGGCCAGGCCGGGGCGCAGGGCCCCCGCCCGGGCGCGGCTGTCGGTGACGTCCATCTGGAGGAGAATGGTGTTCTGGATCCGCTGGGCTAGCTGGGCCAGGATGTGCCGGTTCTCCACCAGGCGGGCGTTGTAATAGGCCCGGTTCCTCTCCCGCTGGGCCTGGAACATCTCCCGCTCCCAGGCGGTCTGCCCGTCCACCTGCCGGGTGGGCAGCACCCCCCGGGTAAAGTGGAGATGGCAGTTTTTGTGGGGGCCAGTGCACAGGGCCTGCTCTGCCGCCGCCGTCTCCCCCGGGGAGAGCATGGACAGGCCGAAGCAGTTCTCCACATACCGGCGCAGGACCGCCTCCCGGGTCTGTCCCCAGCCCAGGCGGAGCAGGAGCTTCTTCTGCCAGAAGAACTTCCGGCCCCCCTCCTCCGCCGGACCGCCCCCCGGCTGACCCAGGCGGCGCAGGGCGTCGGCCCGCACCAGGCCGCCCCGCTGCTTCCCCTTCTGGAGGATGTCCCGGCCGGCGAAGGCGGCCCACTGCCGGTCGGTGACGCTCTTTCGGGCCCGGTGGAACCACCGGTGGAGGAGGGCCTCCATCCGGTCGCACAGCTCCTTCTCCGTGCAGCTGTCCGGGAAGGTCAGGTCGTCCAGCACCCCCTTCTCCCAGGCGTCCTCCTGGGCGCTCTCCCCCAGGGCCCGGCGGTACCACAGCCAGCGCAGGTTGGCGAGGCCCTCCCGCTCGGCGCTCTTCCGGGGCTGGGCGGTCACCCTTCGGGCGTAGTCCCGGCGCAGCCCGGCCAGCGCAGGTCGCTCCCCCACCGCCCGGCGGAAGACCACCCCCTCCAGGCCCAGCCAGAACAGGTCGCTGTAAAAGGCCCCGCTGGTCTGGCTCTGGAAGGTATTGAACAGGGGCTTCAGCTTCCCGTAGTCATAGTACCGGTACAGCAGACCGATGACCGTGTTGAAATACAGGTCGGCCTCTCCCTCGGGATCAAAGGCCTGGAACTCGGGCCGCAGGTCATAGTCCCCCGCCCCGTTCCACACCTGGTTGTCCGCCCGGCGGTTCTCGATGTCCTGGCGGTCCATGTCAGCCCTCGAACAGCTGGGCCAGGCCGGCGTCCCGGGGAATCCGGGCCCACACGGCGTCGGCCACCAGCTGCCGCTCGAAGGGATCGAAGGCCTTGTTGATGATGCCCAGCTCCAGGGCCTGGCCCGAGGGGATGCCCTTCTCCATCAGGTGCAGGGCGGACAGCAGCCCCCGCAGGTCCAGGGCCTTGGTGGAGATCTCCGCGCTGTCGCACTTCTGGCGCAGGTCTCCAAACAGGGCGGCGAACTGCTCCACCCAGCTGTGCTTCAGCTCCGGGAAGCCCCGAAGCAGCAGCTTCTGCAGGTTGTCCGGGGAGATCACCGGCATGTCCATCACCACGAACCGGGACACCAGGGCCTCATTCAGTTCCCGGGTGCCGGCGTAGCCATAGTTCATGGTGCCGATGAACCGGGCGGCATCGTCCAGGGGGATGCGCTCATAGCCGGGCACATCGATGACCCGGCGGAAGTCCAGGGTGGCGTGGAGAACGGCCAGGGCCTCGTTCTTGGCCATGTTCACC
>CALWYA010000206.1 GCA_944385645.1 uncultured Oscillospiraceae bacterium | reverse complement strand
CCTCCCTCTGACGAGGGAGGCCGATTCCCCCTGTCAGGGGGCCGACTCCCCTTATCAAGGGGAGATGTCGCGCAGCGACAGAGGGGATAGGGAAGCTGCCAGCCGCAAGGCTGACTGATGAGGGTGCCCACGGGGATAGTGGGCGGTCCTTCCCTCCGCCCCCTCATCCGTCATTTGCTCCGCAAATGCCACCTTCCCCCCAGGGGGAAGGCAGGGCGCGCCGGGTCGTCGCGCCCTACATGCTGCGTATTTCCGTAGTGACGCACATTATGCGCCCGCGGGCGGCCACACGGGGCCGCCCCTACGAAAATTTCGGTCCGTTTCCAGCTGTAGGGGCCGATGTCCCCATCGGCCCGCTTCGCCGGGCTTCGGTGGGTGCCCAAAAAACTCCTATCTCCTATCTTGTATCTTCACTCTCCACTCTCCACTCTTCCCTCTCCACTCTTCCCTCTCCACTCTTCCCTCTCCACTCTTCCCTCTCCCCCACTTGCAAAATCGGGCCGTTCATTCTATAATAAAGGGTAAACTCTGGTTACCCCATTTCACCCGGGAGGAATGTTATGTCCATCGACGCTCTGGGACGCCGCCTGTGGCAGGCGGTCTCCCCCGTCCGGCGGGCCGCCTTTTTCAGCTGCCTGATCGCCGGGTATCTGTGCCACCTGTACGCCTTCACCAACCTGATCCCCAACTCCGACGGGCTGAGCCGGGTGTTCGACCCCCAGCAGATGACCGTCTCCGGCCGGTGGTTCCTCCACTACGCCTCCGCCCTCAACGACTTCACCCAGATGCCGGCGGTCATCGGCCTGCTGAGCCTGCTGTTCCTGGCCCTGGCCGCCGCCCTGGTCACCGACGTGCTGGGCCTGCGCAGCCGGGTGCTGGCCGGGCTCGCGGGGGCGGTGATGGCTCTGTTCCCCTGCGTGGGATACACCTTCCTCTATCTGTTCACCGCCTCGGCCTACTGTCTGGCCATCTTTCTGGCGGTGCTGTCGGTGTGGCTGGCCCGGCGGGGGGACCTGGGCTGGCCCTTTGGGGTGATGGCTCTGGCCCTGTCCATGGGCACCTATCAGGCCTACGCCGCCGTGGCCATCGCCCTGTCCCTGCTGGCGGTGTTCCGGGAGGTGCTGGACCCCCGGGCCAGCTTCCGCAAGACCCTGCGGCTGGGGCTGCGGCTGGTGACCTATCTGGCCGCCGGGGCGGTGCTGTACTACGTCATCCTGCGCATCTTCCTGGCTGTCAAGGGGCTGGAGCTGCTGTCCTACCTGGGGATGGACGCGGCCAGCGCGGGCTATCCCTTCTCCCGGCTGCCCGGGCTGATTCTGGACACCTACAAGCAGGCGATCGCCTTCTTTTTCCTGCCCGGCTCGGCCAACGGCTTTGCCTCCCTCCCCTTCGCCATCCTCAATCTGCTGGCCCTGGGAATGGGGCTGGGCGCTGTGTGGGCGGCGTTTGCCGGCCGGGGACTTTTCCGGGAGAAGTGGCGCGTCCTGGGCGGTCTGGCCCTGCTGGCTCTGCTCCCCCTGGGGATAAACTTCATGCAGGTGCTCAGCCCCTGGTCCGCCCCCACCCCCCTGATGAAATATTCCTTCGTGTCCGTCTATCTGCTGGTGTTGCTGGTGCTGGACCGGGCAGACGGCCTGGGGGAGCTGGGAAAGCCCTACGCCCTCCTCCCCGCCGCGGCGGTATGGTGCGCCCTGCTGCTGTTCTGCCTGACCACCAACAACCTGCTATACACCGCCTCCGCCCAGGCCCACCGGGCCACCGAGAGCTACGCCACCCGCCTGCTCACCCGCATCGAGAGCTGCGAGGGCTATGAGCCGGGGATGGAGATCGCCCTGGTGGGGGCGGTGCCGGCGGAGCAGATCGTCTCGGACATCCCCAGCTACGCCCAGGTGGACCACTACAGCGTCCCCCTGAACTCGGTGCTCCCCTTGAACAAGCACCTCTACTACTACCTCAGCGACTGGCTGAACTTCCCGGTGGACGAGCTGAGCGAGGAGACCATGCTGGCCATCTCCGGCGACCCGGAGTTCCAGGCCATGCCCCTCTACCCCGCCCAGGGCAGCGTCCGGGTGCTGGACGGCCGGGTGGTGGTGCGGCTGGCCGAGACGTACACCCCCAAGTCCGACTATGAGATTGCATACGAGAACAGGAGATAGCCCTATGCAGGAGAGAAAACAGAACGGTCTGCTGTCGGTGGTCCTCCCGGCCTATTGCGAGGAGGCCTCGGTCCCCCGGGCCGCCCAGGTCATTGGCGGCCTGCTGGCCCAGGCGGACATTCCCCATGAGATCGTCTTTGTGGACGACGGCTCCCGGGACGGCACCTGGGCCGCCATCCAGGCACAGACCGCCCGCTTCCCCCAGGTGCGGGGGGTGCGCTTCTCCCGGAACTTCGGCAAGGAGGCCGCCATCTTCGCCGGCCTGGCCCAGGCCCGGGGGGACTGCGCTGTGGTGCTGGACTGCGATTTGCAGCACCCGCCGGAGAAGATCGTGGAGATGTACCGCCTGTGGCAGGAGGGCTATCAGGTGGTGGAGGGGGTCAAGACCAGCCGGGGCAAGGAGAGCCCCCTGCACACCCTGGCCGCCCGGACCTTCTACTCCATCATCAGCAACGCCACCGGCATCGACATGTCCCGGGCCTCCGACTTCAAGCTGCTGGACCGCCGGGCGGTGGACACCCTGCTGGCCATGCGGGAGAAGAACGCCTTCTTCCGGGCCCTGTCCTCCTGGATCGGCTTTCGGACCACCCAGGTGGAGTTCGAGGT
>CALWYA010000205.1 GCA_944385645.1 uncultured Oscillospiraceae bacterium | reverse complement strand
AGGCCACCACCCGCTGGATGAACTGATAGCGGCTGTCGGCGATGAGGGTCTCCCGGTCGCCCAGGTCGCTGGAGTTTTCATATTCAGCCACAATGGCGTCCAGCTTTTTCCGCACCTCCGGGGGGAGCTTCAGGGCTTTGGCCACCAGCTCGTCCCCCTCCAGCAGCTTGATGGCCGCCCAGTGGGCGGGCAGGTGGGCGGCGTAGGCGTAGTCGTGGAGCAGCTCCCCCATGCGGTGGTGGATGTCGTGGGTGAAGTCGTCGTACAGGTCGTCGGGCTCATAGGTGACGCCCAGGTGCATCTGCCGGTGGGCGGTGGCCAGCAGCTCCTCCAGCCCCTCCCCCGTCCGGGCGGTGATGGGGACCACCGGAATGCCCAGCTCTTTGGACAGGCGGGGGACGTCGATCCGGTCGCCCCGCTGCTCCACCTCGTCCATGAAGTTCAGGGCCAGGACGGTGGGCCGCTCCAGCTCCAGCAGCTGGACGGTGAGATACAGGTTGCGCTCCAGGTTGGTGGCGTCTACAATGTCGATGATGCAGTCGGGGGCCTCCTGGATGATGAAGTCCCGGGCCACGATCTCCTCCATGGAGTAGGGGGACAGGGAGTAGATGCCCGGCAGGTCCACCACGGTCAGCTCCCGGCCGTCCAGGTGGGCGGTGCCCTCCTTCTTCTCCACGGTGACCCCCGGCCAGTTGCCCACATACTGATTGGAGCCGGTGAGGGCGTTGAACAAGGTGGTCTTGCCGCAGTTGGGGTTGCCCGCCAGGGCCACCTTCATGGTGCGGGTGTCGTGGGCGGTGTGGTCATAGGGGGTCTCGTGGTGCTCCAGCTCGTGGGTGTGGTCCCGCAGCTGCCGCCGGGCGGTCTCCGGGTCGGGGGTGCGGCGGGTCATGGCGGCCCGGGCGGCGTTTCCCCGGGGCTGGGGCTGCCCCATGGCGATCTGGGCGGCGTCATCCTTGCGCAGGGACAGCTCATACCCCCGCAGGGACACCTCCAGAGGGTCGCCCAGGGGGGCGATCTTGGTGACGGTCACCTGGGTGCCGGGGGTGAGGCCCATGTCCACCAGGCGGCGCTTCACCGCCCCGGACTGGTTGCCCACCGACAAAATGGTGCCGCTCTGGCCGGGGGCCAGGTCGTTCAAGGTTTTGGGGGCCGGTCGGTCTTCCATAGCAGTCTCTCCCGTGTCAGCCGTCCGGGGAAACGCCCGGACACTTGGATATTCCCGCCCCGGAGGGGGCGGGAATGGCAACAAGTTTGTCGTCTCTTATTGTATCGGCGGGACGAGAGTTTGTCCAGGCTAACACACGGGACAGGGCCCGCTCACAGGACGTACAGCTTCAACAGCAGGACAGAGAAACTTTTCCGGACGGGGAGCTCAATCTGCCCGGGGGTGGTCCACCAGGGAACAGCCATTTGACCTTCTTCATTTGGCAAGGGAAGATAGAGGAGGATCGTCCCCTCCGCCTCGTCAACCGGACAGCGGCCGGCGGGCTGTTCCACTCCGTAGGTGTCATATAGGCGGGGCACCGCCTCCAGGGCTCCGGTGAAGGTCTCGTCCAGAAAAGAGACGGTGTAGGTCAGAGTAGACCAGCTCTCCCGGTCCGGGTCCATGGTCATCCCCACGGAGGTAGCTAGGTCCTGATGCCGGGGGAAGTCCTCCGGACACGCCGTCCGGCCCACTTCCCAGGTCTGGCGGAGCCCCTGGTGGTCCCACAGTTCCCACTGGAGGAGATAGGGGGTCCGCTGGTCGGCCAGGGAGACCTGGAAAAGGCCGGGGATCCGGAGATGCCCACCGGAGGCGGTCCAGGCGGTCAAGCGGGCCTGGTCGGACATGGGCCGGGCGGTGACCGTAGTTACCGGCTGGGGCAGCAGCTCGGTGTGGTCCCGGACCCATAAAAAGCCACGGGCGCACAGAAAGACTGCCAGCACCAACCCGGCGCACAGCAGGAGAGCCCGGAAGCGCAGCACTTGCCGCCGCAGCTGTTGAATGCCCACCCGCAGGGCCTCCCGCACGGCGGTCTCCTGAGAGGGCTCCCCCCGCTCCCCGGCCAGCAGCTCGCTGACCGTCAGGTCCAGCGCCTCCGCCAGGGGCTCCAGCAGGGCCAGGTCGGGAAAATTCCGGCCCCGCTCCCATTTTGACACAGCCTGCACCGACACGTGGAGCCGCTGGGCCAGCTGCCCCTGGGTGAGGCCCTTCTCCTTTCGGGCCTGGGCGATCAGCGCCCCGGTCTTTGCCGCGTCCATAGGTCCGCCCCCTTTCTCTGCCCCTATCATACCCGATCTGCCGGGATCTGGCAATCAACCGCCGGTTGAAGGGGGAAAAAGGCGCCCGGAGCACGGCTCCGGGCGCCTTTTTCAGTGGTCCAGCTGTTCCGCCAGAGAGGCCAGGGGGTTGTCGGGCAGGGACTCGATCTGCCCTCCGTCGAACCGGGCGGCCAGGGCCGGGTCGATGGGCAGACGGGCCAGGACGGGGACGCCCAGCTCGGCGGCCACCTGGTCCAGGTGGCTCTCCCCGAAGATGGCGTGCTTGGCGCCGCAGTCGGGGCACTGGTAATAGCTGTAGTTCTCCACCAGGCCCAGCACGGGGACGCTCATCATCTTGGCCATGTTCACCGCTTTGGTGACGATCATGCTCACCAGGTCCTGGGGGGAGGTGATCACGATGACCCCGTCCACCGGCAGGGATTGGAAGACGGTGAGGGGCACGTCGCCGGTGCCCGGGGGCATGTCCACGAACATATAGTCCACGTCCCCCCAGACCACCTCCTGCCAGAACTGGGTGACCACCCCGGCGATGATGGGGCCCCGCCAGATGACCGGGTCGGTCTCGTGGGCGG
>CALWYA010000204.1 GCA_944385645.1 uncultured Oscillospiraceae bacterium | reverse complement strand
GAGATGACCCTGTCCTCTCTGTCCTCCACCGACTACCCCTGTCTGCTGGAGCTGTGCGACGACCTGCTGGACTACTGTGCTCCCCGGGACATCGGCCTGTCCCTGCCCTCCCTGCGGGCCGACACCTTCTCCATGAACCTGATGGAGCGGCTCCAGCGGGTGCGCAAGGGGGGGCTCACCTTCGCCCCCGAGGCGGGCACCCAGCGGCTGCGGGACGCCATCAACAAGAATCTCCGGGAGGAGGACCTGCTCCAGTCGGTGCGCACCGCCTTTGCCGGGGGCTGGAGCGGGGTGAAGCTGTACTTCATGCTGGGCCTGCCCACCGAGACCGACGAGGACGTGCTGGGCATCGCCGACCTGGCCCGGAAGGTGTACTTCGCCTGGCGGGAGACCACCCCCAACCCGGCCCGGGGGGTGCGGATCACCGTGTCCACCTCCTGGTTCGTGCCCAAGCCCCACACCGCCTTCCAGTGGGAGGCCCAGATCACCCGGGCGGAGTACCAGCGCCGGGTGGACCTGCTCCGGGACGAGCTGAAGCGGGACAAGTCCATCACCTACAACTGGCACGACCCGGACACCAGCTATCTGGAGGCCGTCTTCTCCCGGGGGGACCGGCGGCTGGCCGACGTGCTGGAGTGGGCCTGGGAGCACGGGGCCAAGATGGACTCCTGGAGCGAGTATTTCGACTTCCAGCGGTGGATGGACGCCCTGGCCGCCTGCGGACTGGACGGGGACTTCTACGCCCACCGGGAGCGGCCCCGGAACGAGGTGTTCCCCTGGTGCCGCGTGGACACCATGGTCACCCCCGCCTTCCTGTGGCGGGAGCGGGAGCGGTGCTATGAATCCCAGACCACCCCGGACTGCCGCACCCAGTGCTCCGGCTGCGGGGCCAACCGGCTTCTGGAGGGAGGGGTGTGCCATGGCTGACCGTCTGCTGTTCGCCAAGACCGGCCGGGCCCGGTATATCTCCCACCTGGACCTGATGCGCACCTTCCAGCGGGCCTTTGCCCGGGCTGGCATCCCCATCAAGCACACCGAGGGGTTCCACCCCCACCCCTTCGTCTCCATCGCCCTGCCCCTGTCGGTGGGCTACTCCAGCGAGTGCGAGATTTTGGAGTTCGGCCTGCTGGAGGGGACGAGCCACGAGGAGGTCCCCGCCCGGCTCACCGCCGCCATGCCCGAGGGCATTCTGGTGCGGGCGTGCTACCCCGCCCAGCGGAAGCTGAAGGAGCTGGCCTACCTCAACTACATCATGAACTTCGACTACCCCGAGGGCCGGCCCCAGGCCTGTGAGCCCGCCATGGAGGCGCTGTTGGGCCGGGAGAGCCTGGTGGTGCGGAAGAAGAGCAACAAGTCCAAGCTGGGCTACACCGAGGTGGACCTGATCCCCCTGATCCGCTCCTGGCGGCTGGAGTGCCAGAGCGACACCATGACGGTGGACCTGGTCCTGTCCGCCCAGAACCCGGGGCTGAACCCGGAGCTGATCCGGTCGGCCTTCTGCGAGGCCTATCCGGACCTGGCCCCCGACTTCGTCACCTTCCACCGCCGGGAGGCCCTGGACGGGGACGGGAACATTTTCCGATAAGACAAAAGACAGCGCCCCGCCGGAATATCATCCGGCGGGGCGCCGCGTCTCACTGGGGCGGGGTGAACAGGCCGTCCACCGTGGTCCCCAGGGCCCTGGCCAGGGAGAAGGCCAGGGAGAGGGTGGGGTCGTACTTGTTGTTCTCGATGGCGTTGATGGTCTGGCGGGAGACGCCGCACTGCTTCGCCAGCTCCTCCTGGGACACCCCCGCCGCCTTGCGCAGGTCCCGGATGCAGTTCTCCATGGTCAGCCTCCGTACTTCCGCCGGTAGAAGGCCAGGCAGATGGCGTAGGTAAAGGAGGCCACCGCCAGCTGGACAAAGGGGTTGTTGCCCTCGATGGCCTGCCCGTGGGCCACCGAGTTGTACACCCCCCACAGGATGTCAACCCCCAGGGAGGCCAGGGTGATATAGAAGGTGGTGCAGCTGGCCCGGGCCACGATCTCCCGGCGGCGCTCGTCTCCCTTCCGGGCCATGGAGACCGCCATCCACAGGATGGAGGCGGCGCTGAACAGGATGAAGCCCATGGCCAGCCAGCCCAGAAGCCCGATGCCGTTGTCGTTCATAATGATCCGTCCTTTCTCGAAGATGTGATGGGAAATCCTTCTGCCGTCGGGCGGGAGTGCGGGGAGAAACTTTTTCGGCCGAACTGTCAAATTCTTTTGACATTATGAGCATAGCAGATGGAACATAAAATGTCAATAGTTTTTTACATTCCGAGTGAAAAAATTTCTCCGGCCCCCTCCCGGGGAAATCCCGGACCGGGAGGGAGGTGAAGAAAGCGGAAAGATTTTTCTCCTCCGGCTTGACAAGGGGGGAGGGGTGTGATAAGATGACCCAGACAAAGGGGAGTAGTCGGCGCGCTTTGGCGCGCGGCATGGATCAACATCCTGGGTTTTGCGCCCTGGCCGTGCCTGAAATGACAAGACCTGTGTTTCCAAAGGGAACGCAGGTCTTTTGTTATGTCGGCGGGGATTGCGCGGACTGCTGCCCAAGAAGCGCAAAAGAGAACGAGTCGCAGTAATAGGGAGGAAATGACATGGATTTTTCGTTTCTGATCAGCGGCGTCCTGTCCATCACCTGGCAGCAGGCTGTCATGTATGTGGTGGGCGCGGTGCTGATCTATCTGGCCATTGAGAAGGGCTTCGAGCCCTCTCTGCTGATGCCCATGGGCTTTGGCGCCATTCTGGTGAACCTGCCCCTGTCCGGCGTCATCAACCAGTTCAGCGAGGGCGTGGGGGAGACCCACGGCATCATCCAGTGGCTGT
>CALWYA010000203.1 GCA_944385645.1 uncultured Oscillospiraceae bacterium | reverse complement strand
GACATCGACATGTACCTGCGCATCGCCACCGAGCTGCCCCTGAAGCGGCTCATCGTGGGCGGCATGGACCGGGTGTACGAGATCGGCCGCATCTTCCGCAACGAGGGCATGGACCCCAAGCACAACCCCGAGTTCACTACCGTGGAGCTCTATCAGGCCTACGCCGACTTCAACGACATGATGGACCTGTTCGAGGACCTGCTGTCCTCCGCCGCCCAGAAGATTCTGGGCACCTATGAGGTGGAGTGGCAGGGGGAGAAGATCGACCTGACCCCCGGCTGGCCCCGGCTGCCCATGCACGAGGCGGTGAAACAGTACACCGGCCTGGACTTCATGGCCATCACCGGTGACGAGGAGGCGGTGGCCGCCGCCAAGTCCATCGGGGTGGAGCTGCCCGAGACGGCGGACAAGACCTGGGGCAACGCCCTGTACGAGGTGTTCGACCAGAAGGTGGAGGAGAAGCTGATCCAGCCCACCTTCATCACCATGCACCCGGTGGACGTCTCCCCCCTGGCCAAGCGGTCCCCCAAGGACCCCCGGCTCACCGAGCGGTTCGAGCTGTTCATCTGCCACAGCGAGATGGGCAACGCCTTCTCCGAGCTGAACGACCCCATCGACCAGCGGGCCCGCTTCCAGAAGCAGGTGGAGCTGCGGGCCAAAGGGGACGACGAGGCCGGCATGATGGACGAGGACTTCCTCACCGCCCTGGAGTACGGCCTGCCCCCCACGGGCGGCCTGGGCATCGGCATTGACCGGTGTGTCATGCTCCTGACAAATTCTGACAGCATCAGAGAGATTATCCTCTTCCCCACCATGCGCCCCAACGACTGACAGGCACCAATCGGGCCCGCGGCAGCTGCCGCGGGCCCGATTTTTAGGTCTGCAGTTATTCACTTCTACAGCCCCGCCGGCCTGTTTCTCACCCAAAAATGAATAAAATTTCATTATATACCGGAGAAAAATCAAAAATCATCGGGAATTTTCGAGAGATTGGAGAGAAATAAAGATAAAATATAGTATATTTCAACACTTTAATATGCGATATATTTCGGGTATAATGTTGGCAGATTCCATCGAAAAGGGGGAGAAATATGAAGGATTTTCAATACTCTTTTGAGCTGTGGGAGGATATTCCGCCGGTGATAAGCTATCATGACACGCCGCGGGTCTCTGTCAGTGAAAAGGGTCTGTTTGCCATGAACGGGGCGATGCGGCGAAACGTGGGGGACCAGAGGGCGTTTCGGGTCAAAATAAGCCCGGACGGCTATTATTTGGCCCTGTGTATCGAGCAGGCGCCGAATGTCCAGTTCTCCCGACAGAGCGGTTATACGACACATCACCGCCTGAAAGAGCTGCTGCGGGAGAAAGGAATTTTGCTTCCGGCGGTCTATACGATGGAGTGGCACGAGGAGCGGAGGGCGTGGATCGGACATTGTCAGGAGCTGCCGCCGCCTCCGGACTCCAAAACGATCCGGAGGGTGATCAAGAATCAAGAAAAACGGACGGGGAGGGGAAACGCATGAAGGCCGGGGGAGATCAGCTTTCTCCGAGGGAGCTGGAGCTGGTCCGTGTCTTGACGGATCAGCTGTGTCGGGCCATGGGCCTGCCGGTGGGAGATGAGGACCTCAGACAGTGCGTGTGGGAGATGATCCTCTCGGCCTATTACGAGAGGTGGAGAGAGAGGCGTTTTTGGGACTGGGAGCAGGTGATTTCCGAGGTCTACAGCGCGCTGAAGCGGGAAAAGCAGGACAGATGGGCTGAGCAATATGGAAAGACCTCCCTGGATGAGCCGCTGAGCTGGGAGACTGCCGTCACGCGCGGGGAGTGGCTTGCGGCGCCCCACGGCGATTTTCAAAACAGCGTCTGCTTCCATGATCATCTGCATCGCCAGGGGCCGGACGTCTGCCGAATGGCCTATGGGCTGATCGGGGGAGATACGGTTCACGAGGTCAGAGCTCGCTGCCACTGGAGCAGGGCGCATACGCGCCGAGTTTACCACAGACTGAGACAGGGGATGCTGGAGTATATGAGCATCTGAGACGATCCGGATTTGCCGCCGCCTTCGCTCTTGCGGGAAACAGCGGGCCGTGATACAATAACTCAGGAAAGCGAAGCATACAAACCGGCGGCAGGACAGGGAGGGTTGTCCCATGAAGGAACAGGAGCGGGCGCGGCAATTCCATATCCAGTGCGTAAAGGGCGAGGTGGGGGGCTACTGCCTCCTCCCCGGAGACCCGGGCCGGTGCGAGGCCATCGCCCGGCACTTTGACGGGGCGGTCCACGTGCGGACCAACCGGGAGTATGCGACCTGGACCGGGACGCTGCTGGGGGAGCCGGTCAGCGTGGTGTCCACCGGCATCGGCGGCCCCTCGGCGGCCATCGCCATGGAGGAGCTGGCCAACCTGGGGACCCACACCTTTGTGCGGGTGGGCACCTGCGGGGGCATCGACCTGTCCGTCCAGAGCGGCGACGTGGTGGTGGCCACCGGGGCGGTGCGCATGGAGGGGACCAGCCGGGAGTACGCCCCCATCGAATGGCCCGCCGTCCCCGACTTTCATGTGACGCAGGCCCTGGTGCGGGCCTGTGAGAGCCTGGGCTTCTCCTGGCACGCGGGGGTGGTCCAGTGTAAGGACTCCTTCTACGGGCAGCACTCCCCCGGCCGGATGCCCGTGTCCTATGCGCTGGAGCAGAAGTGGGAGGCCTGGAAGCGGCTGGGGGTGCTGGCCAGCGAGATGGAGTCGGCTGCCCTCTTTGCCGTGGCCGCCGCCAGGCGGGTGCGGTGCGGCTCGGTGTTCCACGTGATCTGGAACCAGGAGCGGGAGGCCGCCGGCCTGGACCAGAAGGAGTCCCACGACACCTCCGCCGCCATC
>CALWYA010000202.1 GCA_944385645.1 uncultured Oscillospiraceae bacterium | reverse complement strand
GGGGAGACGTGCTTGAAGGAGGCGGCGGCGGGCAGGCCGGTGGCCTTTTTCAGGGCCTTCACCAGCTGCCAGGAGTTCAGAGCGTCCATGAAATTGATGTATCCCGGCCGGCCGTTACGCACCGTCAGGGGCAGCTCGCCGGCCTCCATGAAGATGCGGGCGGGCTTCTGGTTGGGGTTGCAGCCGTATTTCAGCTCCAGCTCGGTCATATCAGTTCTCCTCCTTCCAGATGGGGACCTTGGGGGCGGTGCGGGTGCGCCCGCCGTGCTTGTTGATGATGACGGTCTCGGGGAAGCCGTTGCGCAGGTCCACATAGCGGACGAACAGGGAGACCTTGTTGTCCCCGTTCAGGCTCTCCCACAGCTGGTCGGCCAGCTCGTCGGCGCTCCGGGCGGTGATGGCCACCTCCACCGGCTCCCCGTGGAAGGAAGGCCGGGGGTCGCCGAAGCCCTCGTAGGTGCTGATGAAGTGGCCCACGCCGCCCCGGGACATGTACTCGAAGAACTGCCGCTGACACAGCCGGTCCTGTCCCTCCTTCAGGATGGACAGGCGGTAGTTGTTGGAGCGGTCCACCAGGCCGGAGATCCGGGGGGTGAAGTTGGGCTCGTCGGGCTCGTACTCCCGGGTGCGCAGGGCCGCCTCGAAGGTCTTGCCCGACGCCAGGAAATCCCGGACGGTGTCGGTCTGGTCCCCGTTGGTGACGATGGTGGTGGAGCCAACCATGCGCACGGGGTGGTAGATGATGAGGGAGGGGTCGGTCATCTTGCTCTCGTCAAAGGCCCGGGTGCGGATGCCGTCCTCGGTGGCCTCGAAGACCCGGTTGCGGCTGTTTTCGCTGCGGCCCATGATGAAGTAGGCCATCACCGACTGGGCCCAGGTGCCGTTGTGGGACATCCCCAGCAGGATGCCCCGGCCGGGGTAGGGCCGCTGGGACAGATAGTCCCGCAGATCAATAGGGTTCATAGCTTGTCCTCCTTGTCAGATTCAGGGTTTTGTTTGGGAAAGCACCGGTCGAACTCCGCCCAAAGGGTCGCCAGAAGGGGGAACGCCCCGATCAGCATGAGAACCAGGCCGGCGATCAGGATCTTGTCTGCGTTCAGCAGAAAAGAGAACAGGAAAAAGAGGGCGCCGCTCAGGAACAGGAAGCCGGCGGCCACGACCGCTTGGATTGACAGCATGGAAACGCTCCTTTCTGAAAGGTCGATTCTCTCCCCGCCGGGGCGGGGACACCGAACAGGAAAAAGGGCGCACCGCTCCCGGGGGAGGCGGCGCGCCCAGACGGTCGGCAGGCTCAGAGGCGATGCTCCCCGTGGTTCCTTCCACTTCCGTCAGTTACACCGCTTGCTTGGTTGTAAAAAAGGTTCCGCAGAACACAAAATCATTCTGCGTTCAAAATCCGAACCGTCCGCCCCTCCACCTTCAGGCGGTCCTGGCAGAACAGGGAGACCGCTTGGGGCAGCAGCTTCCACTCGCACTGTTCCATGATCCGCCGCTGGAGGGTCTCCGGGGTGTCGTCGGGCAGCACCTCCGCCGCCCGCTGCAGGACGATGGGCCCCGCGTCGCACTCCTCGGTGACAAAGTGGACGGTGGCCCCCGACACCTTCACCCCATAGGCCAGGGCCTTCTCGTGGACGTGGAGGCCGTAGCAGCCCACCCCGCAGAAGGAGGGGATCAGGGAGGGGTGGATGTTCAGCACCGCGTTGGGGTAGGCCTGAAACAGCTCCTCCGTCACGATGGTCATGAACCCGGCCATCACCACCAGGTCGATGTCCAGCTCCCGCAGCCGCTCCACCAGGGCGGCAGTCACCGCCCGGGCGTCCCCCCTGGGGAGGACATAGCCCGGGATGCCGGCCCGTTTGGCCCGCTCCAGGGCGTAGGCCTCGGGGGAGGAGGACAGGACGGCGGCGAGCTCTCCGTTCACCAGCTCCCCCCGCCCCTGGGCGTCGATGAGGGCCTGTAAATTGGTCCCGCCCCCGGAGACCAGGACGGCGATACGCTTCGCCATGGCAATACTCCTTCCATCCAAGAAATTGCAGAGATAGGAGATAGAAGATAGGAGATAGGAGTTGCGGCAGATAGAAGAAAATATCTCCTATCTCATATCTCCTCACTCCTATCTACCATTCAGGAGATCAGCTCCACCCCGTCCTCCCCGGGGACCACCTCGCCCACCTGCCAGGCGGCCTCGCCGGCGGCGGACAGGACCTCCAGGGCCTGCCGGGCCTGGGCGGCGGGTAGGGCCAGCACCATGCCAAGGCCCATGTTGAAGGTGTTGTACATGTCCCGCTCGGGGATGTTCCCGGCCTTCTGGATCACGTCGAAGATGGCGGGACGGGGGAAGGACTTCAGGTCGATCCGGGCGGTGAGCCCCTCGGTCATCATCCGGGGCACGTTCTCATAGAAGCCGCCGCCGGTGATGTGGCTGACGGCGTGGACGTCCACCCCGGCGGCCAGCAGGGCCTTGACGGCCCGCACGTAGATGCGGGTGGGGGCCAGCAGGGCCTCCCCCAGGCTCCTGCCCCCCAGGTCCTCCCGGGGGGAGGTCAGGTCGGCGTGCTCCACGTCCAGCACCTTGCGCACCAGGGAGAAGCCGTTGGAGTGGACCCCGGTGGAGCCCAGGCCGATGAGGGCGTCCCCGGCGGACAGGCGCCTGCCGTCGATGATCTTCTCCTCGTCCACCAGCCCCACCGAGAAGCCGGCCAGGTCATAGTCGTCCTCGGGCATGACGCCGGGGTGCTCGGCGGTCTCGCCCCCCACCAGGGCGCACTGGGCCTGGCGGCAGCCCTCGGTGACGCCCGAGACGATCTGGGCGATGCGCACCGGGTCGTTCTTGCCGCAGGCGATGTAGTCCAGGAAGAACAGGGGGGCGGCCCCGCCGCAGATGATGTCGTTGACGCACATGGCCACGCAGTCGATGCCGATGGTGTCGTGCTTGTCCAGCAG
>CALWYA010000201.1 GCA_944385645.1 uncultured Oscillospiraceae bacterium | reverse complement strand
GCCGATGTGGCCCATGGCGATGCCGTCGCACACGGCGATGGCTGGGAACTCGATGGGGGTGCCCCCGGCGGCCCGGACGCCGGCCTTGACGGCCTCGGCGATCTTGTCCAGGTTCATGTGGCCGGGGACGATCTCATTGTAGGAGCAGACCACCCCGATCAGGGGGCGCTCCAGCTCCTCCTTGGTGTAGCCCAGAGCGTAGAGCAGAGAGCGGTTGGGGGCGGCGGGGATACCTTTTTTGACCACGTCAGAGCGCATGGGGATCAACCTCCTGAAACATAAAATGCAAAAGTTGTCTGATAACTATTGCGTTGTCTGACTATATCGTATATCATAGAGAAAACAATGTCAAGAGGGGGCGGACCCAGATGAGAGAAAATTTATCCCAGCAGACGGCCCAGCGGCTGTACGCCAGGATCGTGGCCGAGAAACGGCTGAGGCCGGGGGACAAGCTGCCCAACGAGGTGGAGCTGTCCGCCCAGCTGGGGGTGAGCCGGGCCACCCTGCGGGAGGCCATCCGCACTCTGACGGCCCGGGGAGTGCTGGAGGTCCGCCGGGGGCGGGGAACCTTCGTCTCCAGCCGGGTGGAAGAGATCGAGGACTTCGGCTTTGGCGCCCTGGAGGGGGTGCGGGGGCAGCTGCGGGACCTGTTCGAGCTGCGGGCCATCTTCGAGCCCCGGGCGGCCGCCCTGGCCTGCGCCCGGGCCACAGGACAGGAGCTGGCCGACATCCTGGACCGGGGGAGGGCGGTGGAGACCTGCATCCGGGCGGGGCGGGACCGGACCAAGGCGGACTGGGAGTTCCACGCGGCCATCGTCCGGGCCACCCACAACGAGTTCATGACCCGCCTGCTCCCCCTCATCGGCCAGGCGGTGGGCACCGCCGTGGCCTCCGGGGGGCACGGGGCGCGGCTGGCGGAGGATACCCTCCGGGACCACGCCCTGCTCATGGAGTTCCTGGAAAAGCGGGACGGGGCGGGAGCGGAGCACGCCATGGCCATTCACATGCGCCACGCCATGGGGGAGCTGGAGCTGGAGCCGGAGGAGACAGGGGGGAGACGGCCATGAAATTTCGACCGGAGGCGGGGCAGTTCCCCCTGGACCAGGAGGACTGCCGGCGGGACTATGAGGGGGCCAAACCCCTGGGCCGGGTGCGGCTGGGGGAGCGGGCGCTGTACTATCCCCGCATCACCTGGGTGGGGGTGCTCCCCCTGGACCGGGTGGAGCGGGCCTATCTGCGCCTGGAGGACGTCCCCGTGGGCATGGGCTGCCGCCGGGTGCCCGTGGGGCAGTACTACCTGATGGCGCGGCTTTGGGGCGGCGGGGAGAAGAAGGCCACCCTGGACGGCCGGGCACAGGGGGACTGGGCCTTGGAGGAGCTGGCCCGGCTGGCCCCGGACATCCGGACTGGCTACGCGCCGCCGGAGGGCGGGACGTAGAGGGGAGGCAAATCCCACAATTCTCCGGCGGTGATTTTGTGGGTTCGACCTATGGATTCCTCCAGACTGCTGTGATAAACTGGTAAAACTAGATATACGGCAGATCCCTGCCCTCAGACGTCCAAAAGAAGACTGGCGATACCCGGAAAAGGAGATGAGCGGTATAGCGCAGCTGGCGGCCGTGGCCTATCGGGGCCTGTTTATCTGGATGATCTACCAATACCGGTATTTTTCTCCCGCGGGGCAGAGCGTGTTTCGAGTCTTTGCCTATGTGGTATTGGCCCACATGCTGGTGGGTCAGGGGTATCAGTGGCTCCAGGCGGAGCTGGCGGCCCGGGGCCGGCCCATGCGGCGGCGAAAGCTTCTGGACAATATCAGTCTGGGCTTCCGCACCAAGACAGTGACCGAGGCCCGCTCCGCCATGGCGCTGATGGTGGTTCTGTGTGTGGGCAGTGTGATCTTTTTGTTTGCCGTCTCTTACGCAACACAGGCGGGATAAGAAGAATCAATCAGAGGCCCCCGGCTTTCAGCCGGGGGCCTCTGCGTCGGTTGGGCTCGCGTTTGGTTTTAGTTGGACGCAGTATCCAGATCGGTGTCGTCGCCCCAGAGCATATTTTTGCGCAGCTCGGCGCCCACAATCTCCATCTGGTGCTTGGCCAGCTGGGCCCGCTTGGAGTTGAAGAAGGTGCGGCCGAAGCTCTTGTTCTCGGCGATCCAGCGGCCGGCGAAGGTGCCGTCCTGGATGTCGCTGAGCACCGCCTTCATGTTCTTCTTGGTCTCCTCATAGGGCAGGATGCGGGGGCCGGAGACGTACTCGCCGAACTCGGCGGTGTCGGAGATGGAGTAGTTCATGGCAGCCACGCCGCCCTTGTTGATCAGGTCGATGATCAGCTTCATCTCATGGATGCACTCGAAGTAGGCGTTCTCGGGCTCATAGCCGGCCTCCACCAGGGTCTCGAAGCCCAGCTTCATCAGCTCCACCACGCCGCCGCACAGCACGGCCTGCTCGCCGAACAGGTCGGTCTCGGTCTCGTCGTGGAAGGTGGTCTCCATGATGCCGGCCCGGGCGCCGCCGATGCCGGCGATATAGGCCAGGGCGATCTTCAGAGCGTCGCCGGTGGCGTTCTGCTCCACGGCCACCAGGCAGGGCACGCCCTTGCCGTTCACATAGGTGGAGCGCACGGTGTGGCCGGGGCCCTTGGGGGCCGCCATGAACACGTCCACACCCTTGGGGGGGACGATCTGCTGATAGCGGATGTTGAAGCCGTGGGCGAAGGCCAGGGCGTTGCCCTCCTCCAGGTTGGGGGCGATGTCCTTCTTGTACACGTCGGCCTGGACCTCGTCGTTGATCAGCATCATCACGATGTCGCCCCACTTGGCGGCCTCGGGGATGGACATGACCTTCAGACCGGCATCCTCGGCGTTCTTCCAGTTCTTGGAGCCGGGGCGCAGACCCACGCACACGTCACAGCCGGAGTCCTTCAGGTTCAGGGCGTGGGCGTGGCCCTGGGAGCCGTAGCCGATGATGGC
>CALWYA010000200.1 GCA_944385645.1 uncultured Oscillospiraceae bacterium | reverse complement strand
TCATGGCGGCCAGCTCCTCCTCCATCCGGGCCTCGGGCCGCTCCGGGGCGGCCTTCTCCCCCGCCCTCTGGGGCAGGGAGGCGCCGTAGCCCGCCTGGACCACCGCCTGGATGATGTCCTGGGGGGTCAGGGCGGCCTCGTCGTACTCGGCCGTCATGGAGTTGGTCATCAGGCTGACCTCGGCGTGCTTCACGCCCTCCAGCTTGTTCACCGCCTTCTCCACGTGGGCGGAGCACGCCGAGCAGGTCATGCCGGTGACGTTGAATTTTTGCTTCATGGAAAAACACTCGCTTTCAGAAATCGTTGCTCCGCCCACAGGGACGCACAGCGTCCCCGCCGCGAATGCGGCGCAAATTCGGAGCAAAGCGGAGAATTTCCGCAGGGCGAATTCATTTCGCCCGAGGATTTTAAATCAAAGGGTCCCCATTCAAACCGCTCGGTTTGAATGGGAAGCGGAGCACGCGCTGCAGGTCATACCGGTGATATGGAACTTCTGTTTTGCCATCGCGTTCACACTTTCTCAGCAGATAGTGGTTAAGTTTTTACAGATACACCCCACCCCAGGGGGGTGTATCTATTATATCCCGCCTATTCAGATTTGTCAAGTCTCAGTCTGCCCCGCTCTCCGGCCGACTATCCCCGCATAAAGAACAGTTCCGCCGGCCCCGAAGGGCCGGCGGAAGGTCTGTCACTTAAGGGGCTTCGGATAGGGCGCCGCCGCATCGGTGCGGCCCAGGAGGTAATCCACGCTGGTCTGGTAGAAGTCCGCCAGGGCGCACAAAACATGGGGCGGGATCATCCGTTGGCCGCTCTCATAGTAGGCATAAGTCCGCTGGGGCACGTTGATGGCCTGGCCCACCTGGGTCTGGGTCAAATCGGCGTCCTCCCGCAGGTTGCGGATCCGCGGATAGCGTTCCATACACATCACCAAAAGCAGAATCAGTTGTTCTGAAAACAGCCGCCGCAATTTTGCGGCGGCCTGTTTCATCCCTGCCGGGGCACCGCCCGGCGCAGCAGGCCCACCCCGATGGGGGTGGGGCCGGTGTGGACCCCGATGGTCACTCCGATCTGGTGGGGCGTCTTGATCTCCGGCCGGTCCCAGCCCCGGTCCAGCAGCCCCTGGTACACCTCCTGGGCGAAGGTCTCATACTCCGCCCGGTCCAGGCCAAAGCCGGTGGCCACCCGGTACCAGTCCAGGTCCAGCCCCTCCCGCTCCAGGAAGCGGAAGAACAGCTCCTGCACCTTCTGGAGGGACTTCTTCCGGCCCTGGGCGATGCCGTCGGTGACCAGCTCGCCCTCCTTATAGCCGATGAGGGGCTTCACCTTCAGCAGGGAACCGGTGGTGGCCGCCGCCTTGCCGATGCGGCCCCCGTGGCGCAGATACTCCAGGTCGTTGGTGGTGAAGAAGATCCGCCCGGTCATGGGCAGGGGGGCCAGGGCCTCCACCGCCTGATCCAGGGTATAGCCCCGGTCCCGGAGCAGCGCCGCCTCCTCCACCAGCAGGCCCTGGAGGACGGTGGCCAGCTGGGAGTCCATCACCCGGAGCTGGGCGTCGGGAAACTCCTCCAGCAGCTCCTCCCGGGCGTTCCGGGCGGTCTGGTAGGAGCCGCTGAACCGGCTGTTCAGGCAGATGCACAGCATGGGCTCCCCCGCCCGGGCCAGGGGGCGGAACACCTCCAGATAGTCCTCCAGGGTGGGCATGGAGGTCTTGGGGAAGATCCCCGGGTTGTCCGCCATGCGCTGATAGAATTCCCGGGTGGAGACGTCCCGCTCCTCCCGGTAGTAGGTCTCGTCCCCCAGGGCGGCGTAGAAGGACACCAGCTCCACGCCCAGCTGTCGGCACGCCTCCCGCCCCAGGTCGCAGGAGCTGTCGCTGATGATGTGAAATTTCATACTTCTCTCTCCATGTCTCGGCCCGCCGTCTCTCCTCGGGGGCCCTGGTCCGGGCCGCTGCCCGGTGGTGGATATTAGAGTAAAGTATATATCAACCGGGGAAAAATCTCAACCATAATTTGTGAATTTTTCTCCCCGCTCCCCCGCGGGACCCGCCGGAGCCGGGCCGCCGCCCCCTTTCGACGGATTTTCTCTTTTCTTTCCAGGGCCGGTGTGATATAATGATTTTTGTTGATCCGCGCGTCTGAGACACAGGGCGCGCGGGAATCCTGCGTGGGAAGGTGGGCGCGCCGTGAACAACGTCACCCTCATCGGAATGCCCGGCTCAGGCAAGAGCACGGTGGGCGTTCTGCTGGCCAAGTTCCTGGGGTACGGCTTTCTGGATGTGGATCTGATCATCCAGCAGCGGGAGGGGGCCCTCCTCCAGGACATTCTGGACCGCCGGGGGGTGGTCCCCTTCCTGGACGCGGAGGAGGCCGCCGTCACCGGCCTGGTGTGCGACCGGTGCGTCATCGCCCCGGGGGGGAGCGCCGTGTGCCGGGAACAGGCCGCCCGCCACCTGAAGAGCCTGGGGCCGGTGGTCTATCTGCGGGTGGAGCTGGACGAGCTGAGCCGCCGCATCCGGAACCTGTCCACCCGGGGAATCGCCATGGAGCCGGGGCAGACCCTGGCCGACGTGATGGCCTTCCGCGCCCCCCTGTACGAGAAATACGCGGACCTCATCGTGGACTGTCCCGCCGGGCAGCCCCTGGCCCAGACCGCCCAGGACGTGCTGGAGCGGCTGCGCCGGGCGGGGCTGGTCCCCGGACCGGGGGCGGTCTGACCGGTCTGTCCGGCGGCCCCTCCCGCCGACGGCCGGACTTTCATCAACCCCAGCCCGCGGGGAACAGCGGGCCGGCGGAGCCCGCGGGCCCGCCGCAAGGAAAAAGGGAGTTTGTATGACATTTCGTGACCTGGGGCTGAACGCCCCCATTCTGCGCGCCCTGGAGGAGCAGGGCTACGCGAAGCCCTCTCCCATCCAGGAGAAGGCCATCCCCCCCGCCCTGGCCGGGCGGGACGTGCTGGGCTGCGCCCAGACGGGCACCGGCAA
>CALWYA010000199.1 GCA_944385645.1 uncultured Oscillospiraceae bacterium | reverse complement strand
GCCGCGATGACGGTGGGACTGTGCCGGTTTCCCGTGTCATTCTGCACGATGAGCACCGGCCGCACGCCCCCCTGCTCGCTGCCCACCACCGGGCTGAGGTCGGCGTAAAAAATATCGCCTCGTTTCACGCTGTTATCCAAGTAAATTCACACTCCGCCGGAAGATAGCGCCGCGTTACCGGCCCGGAGGACCTTATGTAACGCCGCACTATGATTCTCCCACGGGGCGGCGGGATTTATACCTGCTCGCGGTCACAGAATTTGGGCCGCCACACGGCCTTCCGGCCACGGCCCACTCCCTGCCCGCCGCGCCTTTCCAACCCGGAGGGAGGGCGCTCCCCCCGCGCTCCATGTCATCCTATGTGGGGACGGGCCGGGCGGTCACGGCGGGGCGTCAGTCCAGGCGCTTTCCAGCTTCCCAATAGACCCGGGGAACCCGGGGGGCCACATGGCACAGCAGCTCATAGGAGATGGTGCCCGCCTGGGCGGCGGCCCGATCGGTGAGGCCGGGGCCGTAGATCTCGGCCACCTCCCCCACCTCTGCCTGGGGCAGATCGGTGACGTCCACCATGCACATGTCCATACACACCCGGCCCACCACAGGGCACAGCCGGCCCCCGATCCGCACCTGCAGCTTGTTGGACAGGACCCGGGGCAGCCCGTCCCCATAGCCGATGGGCAGCACTGCCAGCCGGGAGTCCCGCTCCAGCACGGCGGTCCCCCCATAGCTGATCCGGGAGCCGGCGGGCATGGGCCGCACGGCGCAGATGCGGCTGTACAGGGTCATCACCGGGCGCAGGCCGGGGACCTCCGCCCCGTCCCGCTCCGGGTCGGGGTAGTGGCCGTACAGGGCGATGCCCGGCCGGACCATGTCCATGTGGGTGCGGGGGTAGTGCAGCACCGCGGAGCTGGCCGCGCAGTGGCAGATTTTCAGAGAGAAGCCGGCCTCCTCCACGGTGGCCCGGGCCGCCAGGAAGCGGTCCATCTGGTCCATGGTATAGAGGGGATCGCTGTCGGCCATCCCGAAGTGGGTGAACATCCCCTCCACCTCCAGACCGGGCAGCTCGCACAGCCGGATCAGCGCCTGGGCGGCGGCGGAATTGTCTCCGTCCCCCCAGTAGATGCCCAGCCGGCCCATGCCGGTGTCCACCTTCAGGTGGACCCGCAGCTTCCGGCCCAGCCGCACCGCCTCCCGGGACAGGGCCTCCCCCGCCTCCAGGTCCTCCACGGTCTGGGTGATGTCAAACTCCAGCAGCTCGCCGGTGAGCTGGGCGGGCGTCACCCCCATGCACAGGATGGGCATCCGCACTCCGGCCCGGCGCAGCTCCTCCCCCTCCTCGACACAGGCCACCGACAGCATATCGGCCCCCAGGGCCTCCAGCTTTTTGGCCACCGGCACCGCGCCATGGCCGTACCCGTTGGCCTTCACCGGGGCCAGCAGGCGGCACCCCTCCGGCAGCAGGTCCCGCAGGAGCCGGTAGTTGTTGGTCAGGGCATCCAGGTCGATGGCCGCCCAGGTGCGCACTTCTCGTCTGTCTGTCATCCAAATCCCTCGTTTTCTCTCTCCGGGGCGGCGCCCCGGTTCAGCCTCTGGTAAATTCCAAACACGTACACCCGATCACCCGGAAGCCGTCCACCCGGATCTCCCCCCGGAGCAGGGCGTGGGTCCCGCAGTCGAACCACAGGGTGGTCTCGGTCCCCTGTCCCGGGGTCCCCGCCGGGTCGCCGCAGTCCACCCGGAGGACCGCGCCGTCCTCCTCCAGGGCGCAGGCGGTCAGATAGCCCGACCGGGCCGCCTCCAGCAGGACCGGGAAGGCGGACACCGGGTCCAGCCCCTCCGGGTCCAGAGAGCCGGTCTCCACCGCCACCCCGTCGTACTCCAGGGTGCCCACCTCCCCCGCCCACCGGGCGGTGAGGCCCGCCACCGTCTCCGGGGCGGTGAGGGTGAGGGCGGCGTCCTCCCCCTGGGCCTGGGCCTCCATCCCGAACTGGTACACCCGCTGGCCGTAGTCGGCGGTGATCTCCAGACTGGCCGAGCAGCGCTCCAGCTCCAGGTACTCCCCCCGGATCTCCAGGGCCAGCTGCTCCGCCTCGCTCACCTCCAGCCGGCCGCAGCCGGCCAGCAGGAGGGCTATCATGAGTACACAGAGCCACAGTCTGTGCACGGTCCTACCTCCGTTTACAAGGTGTTCTCTTGCAAGATCTCCGGGATGGTCTCCACCAGGTCCCCGGGCAGCATGGCGTACTCCCCCAGCCGCCGGGCGCAGCGGTCGCCGGCGGCCCCGTGGTACCACACCGCCAGGGCGGCCAGCTCCGACCGATCTGAACCCGGGCCGTTCAGGTGCTTCTGCCCCCACAGGGCGGCGATCATCCCCGCCAGCACGTCCCCGGAGCCCCCTTTGGCCATGCCGGGGCCGCCGGTGCCGTTGAGCCAGATCCGCCCGTCCGGGGCGGCGGTGACGGTGCCGGGCCCCTTGAAGACCAGGGTGCACCGGTGGGCCAGGGCGAAGTCCCGGGCCGCCGCCGTCCGGTCCCCGATGGGCAGCGCGCAGCCGGTAAGCCGGGCGAACTCCCCCTCGTGGGGGGTGAGGACAGTGGGGGCGGAGCGCCCGTCCAGAATATGGATATGCCCGGCCAGAGCATTTATGCCATCGGCGTCCAGCACCACGGGGATGTCCAGGTCGGCCAGCAGGGAGCGGACCAGCCGCTGCGTCCTGGGGTTCCGGCCCAGGCCGGGGCCGATGAGGGCCACGTCACAGCTCCCGGCCTTCTCCAGGACGTCCTCGTACCGCTCCGGCAGGGGAAAGGGCATGGCCTCGTCGCACTTGACGGCCACGATGGGGTAGATGTCCCGGGGTACCCCCAAAAACACCAACCCCGCCCCCGTGCGCAGGGCGCCCCGGGCGGCCAGCACCGGCGCGCCGGTGTAGCCCTCGCTGCCCGCCAGAAGGAACAGCTTTCCGAAATCCCCCTTGTGGGCGGCGGCGGGC
>CALWYA010000198.1 GCA_944385645.1 uncultured Oscillospiraceae bacterium | reverse complement strand
GCTCCCGCTTGGGCAGGCCGGCCCGCATGGGGAAGTCGGTCTTGGGCAGGTTGATGGTCTTGTTGTAGTCCATGGGTGTGTTCCTCCAAACGATATGGTTCATGTTGTGAACTGACGGTCTTGATAGTCTACGACGACTTTCTTGCAGCCGCGGCAGAGGTGGGCGGGCAGGTGCCGCTCCGGAACGCGGTCCTGCAGGAGCACGTCGTGCCTGCCGGGGACCAGGAGCAGCTTGTCCGGCTTGACGGACCACAGGACAGGGGGCTTGGCAGCCAGATAGCCCGGCTCCATCTCTTTTCCGCACATGGGGCAGTTCATCAAAGCCACTCCTTTCCGGAAACAAAAACGCCCTTGTCTCTGCAAAGAGACAAAGGCGCAAACCTCTGCGGTACCACTCTTCTTGCCGGACGCAGGGTCCGGCCCCTCGTGTGCCCGGTAACGGGGGCGTCCGGGGCGGCCTACTGACAGGTTCAGCCGCCCGGCTCCGAGGCGATCCTCTCCGTCCCCTCCCGTCCGCCTCGCACCAAACGGCGGCTCTCTGCGCGTCTCGGGGGCGGGTACTGGTCCTCTTCCTGGCTAATCGACGCTATGTGCCCCTTATCTTATCTGTTTTTCCCGCGCCTGTCAAGGGGCGGCGGGCGCTCCGGAGCAAAATTTGGCCCGATTTTTCCCGCGTCTCCCCCTCTGCGGGGGACGGGCGCGCCCGGAGCACCTCCCAAGCCGGAGATCATGACCCGGGATGGGCGGAAAAATTAAGGGAATTTTCAGTTGTCTTTGCCGGGAAATATGGTATACTGGGGATGAATCTGCCGCCCGCCGGGCGGGAAAGGATGGAAGCGTTTCGTGATGGAGCATGTTGACATTCTGATCGTGGGGGCGGGCTACGCCGGGGCGGTGGCCGCCCGGGCCCTGGCGGACCGGGGAAAGCGGGTGCTGGTGCTGGAGCGCCGTCCCCACGTGGGCGGCAACGCCTATGACCGGCTGGACGGCGCTGGGGTGCTCATCCACCAGTACGGCCCCCACATCTTCCACACCAACGACAGGCGGGTCTTCGACTGGCTGTCCCGGTTCACCCGGTGGCGGGACTATCAGCACCGGGTGGTGGCCGACCTCCCCGACGGAAAGGGCGGCCGCATGACCTTCCCCGTCCCCTTCAACCTCACCTCCCTGGAGACGGCCTACGGCCCGGAGCGGGGCCGCGCCCTGGGGGACAAGCTCATGGCCGCCTACGGGGCGGAGCGGAAGGTCACCATCCTGGAGCTGCGGCAAAACAGCGACCCGGAGATCCGGCAGGTGGCCGACTATGTGTACGAGCATGTGTTCGTCCACTACACCATGAAGCAGTGGGGCCAGACCCCCGAGGAGATCGACCCCAACACCACCGCCCGGGTACCCGTGTTCCTGTCCCGGGATGACCGGTATTTCCAGGACGCGTACCAGGGGATGCCCCTGGAGGGCTACACCCCCATGTTTGAAAAGATGCTGGACCACCCCAACATCACCGTGGAGCTGGGGACGGACGCCCTGGAGCGGCTGGACCTGTCCGGGGAAGTCCTGAAGGTGGATGGGACGCCCTTCTCCGGCCAGGTGATCTACACCGGCCAGGCGGACGAGCTGTTCGCCTTCCGGTTCGGCCCCCTCCCCTACCGCACCCTGGACTTTCAGTTCGAGACTCTGCCTCAGGATGACTTCCAGGGCTATGGCACAGTGAACTACACCGTGGACCGGGACTACACCCGGATCACCGAGTTCAAGCACCTCACCGGCCAGGTGAAGCCGGGGGTGACCACCGTGGTGGAGGAGTACTCCCGCTCCTACACCGGCGCTCCGGGGGAGATCCCCTACTACGCCATCATCAACCCGGCCAACAACGCCCTGTACGCCCAATACCAAGCCGAGGCGGACAAGTTCCCCAATCTGTACCTCCTGGGCCGCCTGGCGGAGTACAAATATTACAACATGGACGCCATCGCCGGAAGGGCCCTGGACCTGGCGGAGCGGCTGGGCTGAGCCGCCGCGCGGGCGCACCATGCGCGCCTCTACGGATCGTGCGGACTATGTAGGGCGCGGCCTCCTGGACGCGCCGGACCTTCCCCTCGGGGGGAAGGTGCCCCAGTGCGCACACTGGGGCGGATGAGGGGGCATCCGCCCACCCCGTCGGTCTGTCATCGCCCCCTCATCAGTCAGCCTGCCGGCTGACAGCTTCCCCCCAGGGGGAAGCTCCGCGGAGCGGGGCCTCCCCTGCACAGCCACCGATCCAGAACAAAAAAGAAAACGGAGAAAGAGACTATGGACCAGAAACTCATCACCTTTGCCGTCCCCTGCTACAACTCCGCCGCCTATATGGAGCACTGCGTGGACACCCTGCTCCAGGGGGGGGACGACATCGAGATCATCCTGGTGGACGACGGCTCCACCAAGGACGACACCCCCGCCATCTGCGACCGGTATGCCGCCGAGCACCCCGACATTGTCCGGGCCATCCACCAGCCCAACGGCGGCCACGGGGAGGGGGTCAATCAGGGCATCCGCCACGCCCGGGGCATCTACTACAAGGTGGTGGACTCGGACGACTGGGTGGACGTGCCCGCCCTGCATCAGGTGCTGGACAAGCTGCGGCAGTTCGTCCGGGACAACAAGCTGGTGGACCTGATGATCGCCAACTACGTGTATGAGCACGTGGAGGACAACACCCAGAAGGTCATGGGCTACCGCAACGTGTTCCCCACCGGGCGGGTGTTCGGCTGGGACCACATCGGCCGGTTCGGCCTGTCCCAGTACCTGCTCATGCACTCGGTCATCTACCGCACCCAGCTGCTGCGGGACTGCGGGCTGGAGCTGCCCAAGCACACCTTCTATGTGGACAACATCTTTGTCTATCAGCCCCTGCCCTACGTGAAAAATATGTACTACATGGACGTGGACCTGTACCGGTACTTCATCGGCCGGGCGGACCAGTCCGTCAACGAGAGCGTCATGATCGGCCGGGTGGA
>CALWYA010000197.1 GCA_944385645.1 uncultured Oscillospiraceae bacterium | reverse complement strand
CTGGTGAACACCATCCCCCTGTGGAAGAGCCAGATGGTGCTGGCCCTGGGGCTGGAGCACGGCCGGCAGGCCACCGCCGCCCAGACCGCCGTCACCAACATGACCAACGAGCTGCTCCAGAAGAACGCCGACCTGCTGAAGATGGGCACGGTGGAGACCGCCCGGGAGGCCGAGCGCAGCGTGGTGTCCATCGAGACCCTCCAGCACACCAACCAGCAGCTCATCTCCACCCTGGACGAGGTCATGAAGATCCAGACCGAGGGGGCCCAGAAGCGCAAGGAGGCCGAGGCCGAGCTGGGCCGCATCGAAGGCGAGCTCAAACAAAAGCTGCTGGAGCTGCGCGGCTGAGCGCGCGTCCCCGCCCCGCGGGGGCCGGGACACGACACCAATTTGGAAAAACCCTGAAGGATGTGGCACATGAAGTTCTTGAAGAAACCGGCTGTGGCCTGGGGGGCGGCGGTCCTGATGATCGCGGCCGCCGTGGTCATCGGCCTGACCCGGGGCGGCGGCTCCGCCTCCGTCAGCCCCGAGAAGCTGGGGCTGGACGGCAGCCTGCCCACCTCTACCTTTGCCCACTACGTGATAGATGAGGCGGACGCGCTCTCTGAGCAGACGGAGGAGCGCCTATGCCTGTACAACGCCAACTGGGTCCAGCGGTACGACAGTCTGATCGCCGTGGCGGCGGTGCCCGGGGTGTCCGGCACCATTGACGAGTACGCCTATGACCTGGGCGCCAGCCTGCAGCTGGCCCGGGCCGACGGCGTCCTGGTGCTGGACACGGCCACCGGGGACTGCTATCTGGCCGCGGGGCAGGACTACCCCATGACCGACAGCCAGATCACCTCCTACATGAACCAGTACCTGTATCACGACGTCATGGAGGGCGACTATGACGCGGGAGTGCTGGCCCTTTTCGAAGGGATCAACCAGTTCTATGTGGCCGAGTACGGCCTGGGCTATCTGGAGGACAGCTCTGGCTCCGGCGGCGGGGTCCCCGCCGCCGCGGTGGGGCTGATCTTCCTGCTGATCGCCGCCCTGGTGGTGTTCTCCCTCATCGACAGCATCCGCTATTCCACCTACCGCAGCCGCTACTTCGGCGTGGTCAATCCCCCGGTGGTCTTCCGGCCCATCCTCTTCTGGCACGCCCCGGGCACCCGGTGGTACCGGCGGCACTGGCGCCGCCCGCCTCCTCCTCCCCCGCCCAGAGGTCCTGGGCCCGGTCCCGGGCCCGGCGGCGGCTTCTCCGGCTTCCACGGCCCCCGCGGCGGCGGCTTCTCCAGCCGGCCCCGGGGCGGAGGCTTTTCCGGCGGCTCCCGGGGAGGCGGCTTCTCCGGCGGGCGCGGCGGCGGCTTCGGCCGGGGCGGCGGGTTTTCCGGGGGCCGGGGCGGCGGGTTCCGGGGCGGCCGGGGCGGCGGCTTCGGCCGGCGCTGAGCGGTCCGGCGGACATACCCCGCCCCTCCCCCGCATAGGATGGAAACAACAAACGATAGGGGTGTTGTTTCCATGCACAGCCACTGGAACGAAAATCAGATCCACCTGCGGGGCCGGCTTACCGAGGTCCCCCGCGTCTCCCATATCAACCACGACACCACCTACTGCCTGCTCCCCCTGGCGGTGCGCCGCCTGTCCGGGGCGGAGGACCGCCTCCACGTGGTGGCCGCCCGTCCCCTGCTGGAGGGGCTGACGCTGGAGTCCGGCGCCCCCCTGGGGGTCCGGGGTGAGGTGCGCACCTTCAACAACCGCAGCGGGGTGGGGAGCAAGCTGGTGGTCAGCGTCTTTGCCAAGGCACTGTCCCAGGCGGAGGGGGCGGAGGACGAGAACCGGCTGGAGCTGGCGGGCACTCTGTGCAAGCCCCCCGCTCTCCGGTCCACCCCCCTGGGCCGGACCATCTGCGACATGATTCTGGCGGTGAACCGCCGGTACGGCCGGGCGGACTATCTCCCCTGCATCGCCTGGGGGAGCCTGGCCCACCGGTGCGGGGCCATGGCAGTGGGCGACCCCCTCCATCTGGCCGGCCGGCTCCAGAGCCGGGATTACACCAAGGAGATCGACGGGCAGCTCCAGGCGCGCACCGCCTTCGAGGTGTCCATTATGTCCCTTCTGCCCCCGGGGCCCTAGCGCGGGGGCGCTGTACCGAAAGGAGAGCGTTTCGCAATGTCTGACATCTATACCAGCGTGGAGCAGCTCATCGGCAACACCCCCCTGCTGCGGCTGGACCGCCTGGGGGCCCAGGAGGGCTGGAAGGCCCGGGTGCTGGCCAAGCTGGAGTATCTCAACCCCGGCGGCTCGGCCAAGGACCGGCTGGCCCTGGCCCTCATCGACGACGCCGAGGCCCGGGGCGTTCTGAAGCCCGGGGGCACCATCATCGAGCCCACCTCGGGCAACACGGGCATCGGTCTGGCCATGGTGGCCGCTGCCCGGGGCTATCATGTGATCCTCACCATGCCCGACTCCATGAGCGCCGAGCGGCGGGCCATGCTGGCCGCCTATGGGGCCCAGCTGGTCCTCACCCCCGGGGCGCTGGGGATGCAGGGCTCGGTGGACAAGGCCAGCGAGCTGGCCGCCTCCATCCCCGGCAGCTTCATCCCCGGGCAGTTCGAGAACCCCGCCGGCCCCGCCGCCCACTACCGGACCACCGGCCCGGAGATCTGGCGGGACACGGAGGGACAGGTGGACATCCTGGTGGCCACCGTAGGCACCGGCGGCACCCTGTCTGGCACCGGCAAATACCTGAAGGAGCAAAACCCTGCCCTCCGGGTGGCGGCGGTGGAGCCCGACGCCTCCCCCCTGCTGTCCGGAGGCCAGGCCGGCCCCCACGGCATCCAGGGCATCGGAGCCAACTTCATCCCCAAGGCCCTGGACCGCTCGGTCTATGACCAGGTAATCCGGGTGACTGACCAGGACGCCTTCACCATGGGCCGGGAGGCGGTGCGCCGGGAGGGTATCCTGGTGGGCATCTCCTCCGGGGCGGCCCTGTGGGCCGCCGGACAGCTG
>CALWYA010000196.1 GCA_944385645.1 uncultured Oscillospiraceae bacterium | reverse complement strand
GGAGCTGGCCGACGCCCTGGACGGGCTGATCCCGGCGGTGGACGCGGCCCTCTACGCCCCGCCGGGGCGGGCGGAGCCGGCGGTTCCCTATGCTCGGCTGATCCGCCGGCGGGTGGGGGCGTCGGTGCGCCGGCAGTTTGTCCGGGACAGTCTGGCGCGGCTGCCCTGGCGCGGGAGGCGCACCGCCGGTTAACCCGCCCCGGAGCGCCGCGGGACCGGTCCCCGCTAGAGAGAAACAATCATCCCCCGGACGGAAGGTCCGGGGGATGACTTGTGATAGGGGGGATTCGGCAGCGGTGGGGGACAGCTCACTGGGCCGTGATGATCCGGATCTGGCCGCCCTCGCTGGCGGGGCGGTCATAGTACAGGGTCAGGGTATAGCCGTCGGCCAGGATGCGCTCCAGCCCCTCGGTCCCCTCCAGCCAGAGGTCGGCCCCGGTCAGGTGGATCTGCACCTGCTCGGACACCCGGAACTCCTGCCGGCCGCTCTCCACGTACCAGTCCCCGTCCTGAAGGAAGAAATCGGCGGTCTCCGCCTCGTCAGAGGACAGCGACTGGACCGCCGTGATCCGCAGGTCGCCGGTGGCGCTCTGGCCCAGGGCGATACCCACATAGCGGTTCCGCCCGGGGAGGTTGTAGAGGTATTTCTGGGTGGTGCCGGCGGCGTTGGTGAGGGCGGCGGCGTCGTTGTAGATGGGCTGCCCGTTGAAGGAGCCGGCGCTGATGCCCTCGGCATCCTCGTATTGGGTGAGCTTTCCATAGTCGTAGCAGCCGCCGGTGACGCTGTCCAGCAGGATCAGGTCCACCTGGCCGGCGCTGTTGGTCCGGTAGTAGGAGACGCAGTCAGAGGCGATCTCGTCCAGCCAGTCGATGGCGGAGAAGTCGGCGGAGGCGGAGCCCTGATTTCCCTCCAGGTCGTAGACGAAGCCGGAGCCCGCCCACTCGTAGATGCGGCAGCCGGGGGCCAGCTCCAGCTCTCCCATGGTGCCCGCCGCCAGGTCCACATCGTATCGGGAGTTGGACAGCGGGGCGCCGCACCGGAGGGTCGAGCTGCTGGAGCTGCTCACCCGGACCATGCTGCCCAGCATATCCTCGTCATAGTCCACCTGGGAGGCGGTGAGGGTGACGCCGCTGTCGCAGAGGGTGACGCTCCGACCGTCCTCCGACAGGATGCCCACCATGTCGGCCCGGATCTCTGACGGGGCGCAGGCCCACGCCGCCTTGCCGTCGTCGGTGAGCAGCAGGGTGACAGTGTCCCCGATCCGGAAGCCCTCCAGGCTCTCCCAGGCCGACTCCAGCACCGGGAACTCACAGCCCGCCACGGTGATGGTCTCGGCGGCGGTGACGTTGGGGCTGGCAGCGGAGATATAGCCGGTCACCTTGTAGTCGGAGGCCCGCATGGTCCCCGTGGCCGCGTCGTAATAGGCCACGTCGTACTCCGCCAGGTCCCCGCTGTCGGCGGCGGCGCCGTTCTTGGTGATGGTGTAGGAGCGGCCGGAGATGCCCAGGGCCCGGGCCAGGGAGCTGGCGGCGGAGGAGGTGTCCGCCACGGCGGTCTGGGAGGCGCTGGTGGTCCCCCCGGCCAGATAGAGGTAGCGGATGGCCCCGGTGTCGTCGGCGAAGAGGCGGACCGCAGCCCCGGCGCGGCTGTTCAGCTGGAGGTAGCCGCTGGTGCTGTAGTCATAGGTCTCGCCGCCGGAGAGGACCACCGCCCCGGAGGAGATCCGGTAGCTGGCCCCGTCGGAGGCGGTGAGGGTGGAGGCGGTGGCGCTGCCGATGGTCACGTCCCGGGCCTCGCCCCCGTCGGGGAGAAAGCCCACCGCCTTCCCCGCCCCGTCAAAGAGCAGGGTGCCCAGCCGCCCCTCCAGGGCGTCGCTCTGCCGCCGGCCCTGGGTGTAGTAGGTGATGCCGCTGCCGTCGGGCAGATAGGCCATGAGCAGGCCGCTCCCCCCGCCGTAGGCGGCGTCCGTGTCCAGCAGGATGGCCTCGGCGGTGGAGGACACCCCGTCGATGGTCTCATAGCAGGGCTGCTGCGTCCCGTTGACGTTCTCCAGCAGGGCCCGGTAGAGGAGGACGGCGGCCTCCCCCCGGGTGAGGGAGCCGGTGGGGGAGAGGGACAGCCCCTCAGACAGGCCCAGCTCGTCGCAGAAGTCGGTGTAGTCCAGGGGCCACAGGGAGCCCACCTCCGCCGAGGTGTAGCCCAGCATCCGCAGGAGGATGGTGGCCACCTGGCCGTAGGTCACCGGGTCGTCGGGGCCGAAGGTGCCGTTGCCGTAGCCGTTGACCAGCCCCTCGCCGTAGGCCGTGTTCACATAGCCGTTGTACCAGGCGGCGGGGGACACGTCGGAGAACAGGGTCTTGCGCCCGGCGGCAGACACCTGGTCGGACAGCCCCAGGGCGTTCACCGCCATGGCGCACATCTGGGCCCGGGTCAGGGTCTCGTCGGGGGAGAAGGTGGCGCCGGAGGTGCCGCTCACCACCCCCAGCCCCTGGAGGACGGCGGCGGCCACCTGGGTGGTCTCGTCGGGGATGTCGGTAAAGGCCGCGCCCGCTCCGGGCACCAGAGAGAGGCACAGGGCGGCGGCCAGCGCCAGTGCCGTGATCATTCGTTTCATCAGTTCAGCTCCCATTCCAATTATTGAAGTCGCGGGTTCATCCCGCCGCCAGCAGGCAGACCGCGCCGTAGGCGGCGGACAGCAGGAGAAAGAAGAGCGCGGCGGCGCCCAGACGTCTCAGCATGACTCCGCCTCACTCCGCCCGCAGGGCGTCCACCGGCTGGAGGCCGGAGGCCTTCACCGCGGGGTAGAGGCCAAAGCCCACCCCGATGGCCAGGGAGAAGGCAAAGGCGGCCAGGGCCATCCAGAGGGCCGGCATCAGGATCAGGTCGTAGATCAGCTTGCCGGCGATGAGGGAGCCGGCGTAGCCGATGAGGATGCCGATGACCCCGCCACAGCCGGAGAGTACCGTGGACTCCACCAGGAACTGGCTGATGATCACCTGCCGCTGGGCGCCGATGGCCTTT
>CALWYA010000195.1 GCA_944385645.1 uncultured Oscillospiraceae bacterium | reverse complement strand
ATGCGGGAGAAGAACGCCTTCTTCCGGGCCCTGTCCTCCTGGATCGGCTTTCGGACCACCCAGGTGGAGTTCGAGGTACAGCCCCGGCTGGAGGGGCAGTCCAAGTGGTCCCTGCGCAGCCTGATCCGGTACGCCGTCACCAACATCACCTCCTTCTCCGCCGCCCCGCTGCAGATCGTCACCCTGCTGGGGGTGGTGGTGTTCCTGTGCTCGGTGGTGCTGGGCATCTGGTCCCTGTGGCAGAAGGCCACCGGCCAGGCCCTGGAGGGCTTCACCACCGTCATCCTGCTCCAGCTGATCATCGGCAGCATCCTGATGATCTGTCTGGGCATCATCGGCTATTACATCGCCAAAATCTATGAGGAAATCAAGGACCGGCCCCGGTACATCGTGGCCGACCGCTGCGAGGGACAGAAACAAGATGATGGGCAAGCTGAAACAGATCTTTGATCCCACCTTCTTCCGGTTTATCATCGTGGGGTGCATCAACACCCTGGTGGGCTATGGGGTGATGTTCGGCCTCTACAATCTGGCCGGACTCCACACCTGGGGGGAGATCGGCGAGTGGATCTCCTCGGCCGCCAACTACATTGTGGGCAGCGTGGTCAGCTTCTTTCTCAACAAGCACTTCACCTTCCGCAATCAGGAGAAGGGGGCCGGGGTCGTCCTGCGGTTCGCGCTCAACATCACCGTCTGCTGGCTGCTGGCCTACGGTCTGGCCCAGCCCATCATGGAGTGGGTGCTGGCCGGCATGGACCTCAGCCCCCAGTGGGAGGGCAACCTGACCCTGCTGGCGGGCTCGGGGCTGTTCGTGGTCCTGAACTACTTCGGGCAGCGGTTCTTCGCCTTCAAAACCAGATAACGGGACAAAGTCCGCGGGCCATGCTGTTCGGCATGGCCCGTCTTTACATCCGGGGAAAAATATACTATACTGTCCCGGCGGACCGGGGAGCCGCGGCTCTCCCGTCCCGGAAAGGAGTCTGAACATGGAAAAAGAACGCTTTGTCGAAACCTACTCCCAGGGGGTCGCAAATGTCCGGAAGATCATCGTGGACACGGAGACCGGCGTGAACTATCTGCTGCTCTCCTCCAACATGACCTCCGGCTGCGGCGTCACGGTGCTGGTGGATCAGGACGGAAAGCCTATCATCACCCGCACGATCGGCGCGGACGGCCAGTGATCGCCGCCCCGGCGGGGCGGCGGCCCGAACCGCCGTCAGCGGGATAGCATCAGGGGACCTGAGCACAGCGATGTGCTCAGGTCCCCTGATCGTTTACTTCTCAAAATAGGTCCAGTAGGTCTTGTAGTTGTCCTCCAGCAGCCGGGGGGTGTCCAGGCCGTAGGGGCACTTGGCACTGCACTGGTTGCAGTGGAGACAGCCCTCGATCTTCTTCATCTCCTGCTGCCAGTACTCGGTGAGATAGTCCTCCTCCCGCATCCGCCGGAGCATCAGCCCCATCCGGGCGCACTGGTTGATCTGGATGCCCGCCGGGCAGGGCATGCAGTAGCCGCAGGAGCGGCAGAACTCCCCGGTCAGCTCCGCCCGGTCCCGCGCGATGACCGCCCGGTCCCCGTCGGTGAGGGGGGGCGTGTCCGGGACGCAGGACAGGAACTGGTCCAGCTCCTCCTCCTTCTGCACCCCCCAGATGGGCACCACGCCGGGCTGCTCCCCCATCCAGGCGGCGGCCACCCGGCCGTCCCGCAGCAGGCCGCCCGCCATCCCCTTCATGGCGATGAAGCCCATGCCCGCCGCCAGACACTGCTCCACCAGCTCCTGCTCCTGCTCCCCCCGCAGATAGCTGTAGGGGAACTGGAGGGTGGCGTACAGCCCCGACTCCACCGCCTCCCGGGCCACCCCCAGCCGGTGGTTGGTCAGGGAGATAAAGCGGATCTTGCCCTCCCGCTGAGCCTCCAGGGCCGCGTCGTACAGTCCGTCCTCTCCCCCGGGGCGGGGGCAGAAGGGGGGATTGTGGAACTGGTACACGTCGATATAGTCGGTGCCCAGGCAGCGCAGGCTCTCCTCCAGGTGCTTTTTCAGCTCCGCCCCGGTGAGGGCGTGGCTCTTGGTGGCCAGCACCACCTTGTCCCGCATCCCCCGGAAGGCGCGGCCCACCTTCTCCTCGCTGTCGGTGTAGTTCCGGGCGGAGTCGAAGTAGTTGATCCCCCCGTCCAGCGCCTTGTGCAGCAGATAGACGGCCTGCTGTACGCTGACCCGCTGAATGGGCAGGCAGCCGAAGCCGTTCTTCTCGATGCGCAGGCCGGTCCCGCCCAGTGTGATAGTTGACATAATTTTTCCTCCCTTGAGATCCGTTTCCCTGCCCCCATGAAACGGCCAAACGGCCCGTCTGTCAGAGGCAAGAGGTGAGAGTGGAGATATGAGATAGGAGATAGGAGTTTTTGGGGCCCCCGCCGAAGCCCAGCGGCGGCAGCCGCGGGTTCGGTGGGGAGAGTCGGAGCAGCGCAATGATCGAGCTTTCGCCGTCAGGCGGAAGCGAGGGGTATGGAGCTTGCGACGACGAAGGGGCGGCCTTTGGCCGCCCGCGGGCCGATGAGGACATCGGCCCCTACGGATGGTGGGGACCATGCGGGGCGCGGCCTCCTGGACGCGCCGGACCTTCCCCCTGGGGGGAAGGTGGCATTTGCGAAGCAAATGACGGATGAGGGGGCGGAGGGAAGGACCGTCACTATCCCCGTGGGCACCCTCATCAGTCTCGCTTCGCTCGACAGCTTCCCCCTAGAAGGGGGAAGCCATTATGGGGCGCACCTATGTGTGCGCCCTGCCCGCCCCTGCGATGACCTGTAGGGACCGGCGCGCCGCAGGGCGGCCCCGTGGGGCCGCCCACAGGCGCTCACATATTGTTCAGCTGTTCCTCCAGCTTGGCCACCAGCTCGGTGAGCTGGGCGGCCCGCTCCCGCTCCGCCTGGACCACGTGGGCGGGGGCCTTGTTCACAAAGCCGGGGTTCTGGAGCTTGGTGTTGAGCTTGGTCAGCTCGTCGCCGTTCTTTTTCCGCTCCTTCTCCATCCGGGCCC
>CALWYA010000194.1 GCA_944385645.1 uncultured Oscillospiraceae bacterium | reverse complement strand
AATCGTCCAAGAGACAAAAATAGAACAAAAAACGCAGAAAAACCGCCATTTCAGGCGGTTTTTCTGCGTAAAATGGTCCGAGTGGGGAGACTCGAACTCCCGGCATCTTGCTCCCAAAGCAAGCGCGCTACCAACTGCGCTACACCCGGTTATAAAGTTTTCTGATTGTGGTCAAATATGGGGTCAACGCCGGTTTTTGACCAGTTACCGGCGAGGGGTAAAACTCCGTCAGCCTTAGCGTCCCAGAACTTTCCGGGATTTTAGGAAAGTGCGGCTCGAACTCCGGCCTCACGCACCCAAAGCAAGCGCGCTACCAACTGCGCTACACCCGGATATTCAATTGTTCCGCACAGGACTGCGCAACGAAAAACTGTCTTAAACAGTATAGTATATTTTGAAAAGGATTGCAAGTATTCCCGCACCTGTGATATGATATTTTCGCAAGGAAGGGGAGGAAACGAACCCATGAGAATGAGAAAGAAACCCAATCTGATCCCCCGCATGGAGCGGTGTGCCCGGCTGCTGGTGGACGATCCGGCCGCCCGGCAGGGCCGCTGGCGGGAGCTGAAGCCGGACGCCAGGGCGGTCTGGCTGGAGATCGGCTGCGGCAAGGGGCGGTTCTCCGCCCAGATGGCCGCCCAAAACCCGGACGTGCTCTATGTGGCCCTGGAGCGGGTGCCGGACGCCATGGTCATCGCCATGGAGCGGTGCATGGAGGCGGGGCTGGACAACATCTTCTTTCTGGACGCCGACGCCGCCCAGCTGCGGGACTACTTCGCCCCCGGTGAGGTGGACCGGATCTTTTTGAACTTCTGCGACCCGTGGCCCGGGCTGAAGCACGCCCGCCGGCGGCTGACCCACCCCCAGTTTCTGGTCCTCTACCGGGGCGTGCTCCGGGAGGGCGGGGAGCTCCACTTCAAGTCGGACAACCACGACCTGTTCGAGTGGTCCCTGTTCCAGTTCCCCAAGGCGGGCTACGCCCTGTCGGAAGTCACCCGGGACCTCCACGCCAACGGGATCCAGGGGGTCATGACCGACTACGAGGAGAAATTCCACCAGCTGGGCACCCCCATCAACCGCTGCGTGGCCACCAAGGAGCCCATGGACCCGGAGCCGGAGTTCCGCCCCATCGTGGGCCCGGACCCCAGCCGGGACCCCCGGGGCAGAGCAGAACCGGGATAATCAGCGCCGCCCGGACTCTTTGGCCCGGGCGGCGCACGGTATGTTGGGGCGCTTATTTTTTGCGCTTTTTCTTGTCAAAGAAGCCCTTCAGGCCGCCCTCGGGGACCGCCTCGCCCATGGCCTCGCCGAAGGCGTGCAGGGCCTCCTTCTGCTCGGCGGTGAGGGAGGTGGGCACCTGGACCCGGACGGTGACGTACTGGTCGCCCCGGCCCCGGCCCCGCAGCTCGGGGATGCCCCGGCCCCGCAGGCGGAAGGTGGTGCCCGGCTGCGTGCCGGCGGGTAGGGTCCATTTCACCTTGCCGTCGATGGTGGGAATCTCCAGTTCGGCCCCCATGGCCGCCTGGTAGAAGGAGACGGGCTGCTCATAGAGGACGGTGGTGCCCTCCCGCTGGAACTGGGGACTGGGCTTGACGTGGATGCCCACCAGCAGGTCGCCGGCGGGGCCGCCGTTGGTGCCGGCGTTGCCCTGACCCCGGAGGGAGACCGCCTGCCCGTCGTCGATGCCGGCGGGGATGGTCACCGATACCCGCTTCTTCACCCGCACGCTGCCCGCGCCGCCGCAGGACTTGCAGGGGCTGTGGATCAGCTTGCCGGTGCCGTGGCATTTGGGGCAGGTGGTGGTGGTGGAGAAGGCGAACCCGCCGCCCCCCCGCTGGATGCGCACCACGCCGGCCCCCCGGCAGTCGGGACAGGTCTCGGCGGTGGTGCCCGGCTCACAGCCGGAGCCGTGGCACTCCTCACAGGGCTCGGTGCGGTTCAGGTCGATCTCCTTGGTACAGCCGAAAGCGGCCTCCTCGAAGGAGATGGTCAGGCTGACCCGCAGGCTCTCCCCCTTCTGGGGGCCGGCCCGCCGGGCGGAGGAGCCCCCGCCGAAGCCGCCGAACCCACCCCCGAAGAAGGAGCCGAAAATGTCGCCCAGGTCGATGTCCCCCATGTCGAAGCCGCCGAACCCGCCGCCGCCTCCGAAGTTGGGGTCCACGCCGGCGTGGCCGAACTGGTCGTACTTGGACTTCTTCTCCGGGTCGGACAGGACGCTGTACGCCTCGTTGACCTCTTTGAATTTGGCCTCCGCCGCCTTGTCCCCCGGGTTCAGGTCCGGGTGGTATTTCTTGGCCAGCTTCCGGTAGGCCTTTTTGATCTCATCCTCCGAGGCCCCCTTGCTCACGCCCAGGACCTCGTAGTAATCGCGTTTCTGCTCTGGCATAGTATCACCTCTGTTTCAGAGTTGAGAGTGGAGAGTGAAGAGTGGAGATAGGGCCTGCGGCGCAAATGACCGGAGTGAATGACCATATCTTCACTCTCCACTCTTTACTCTTCACTCTTTTTAAACAGGCACAATGGCGCGCAGGCGGGGCGATGCCCCGCCCGCGCGGACATAGATCATTCTTATTTCTTATCGTCGTCCACGACCTCATAGTCGGCGTCCACCACGTCGGGGCCGGAGCCGCCGTTGCCGCCCGGCTGGCCGCCGCCGAAGTTGCCGCCCATGTCGGGACCGGGGCCGGCCTGGCCGCCCTGATTGGCCTGGCCGTACAGCTTCTCGCTGACGGCGTAGAAGGCCTTCGTCAGCTCCTCGGTGGCGTTCTTGATGGCCTGGCTGTCGGTGCCCTTCAGGGTCTCCTTCAGCTTACCCAGGGCGGACTCCAGCTGGCCCTTGTCGGCCGCGGGGATCTTGTCGCCCATCTCCTCCAGGGTCTTCTCGGTCTGATAGACCATCTGGTCGCCGTTGTTGCGGATGTCCACTTCCTCCTTGCGCTTGGCGTCCTCGGCGGCGTACTGCTCGGCCTCCTTGACGGCCTTGTCGATGTCCTCCTTGGACATGTTGGTGGAGGAGGTGATGGTGATGTGCTG
>CALWYA010000193.1 GCA_944385645.1 uncultured Oscillospiraceae bacterium | reverse complement strand
TTGTAGGTCCCCCCGTAGATGGTGGAGGAGGCCACCACGTGGTCGCCGCAGTTGGCGATGTTGAAGATGGCGTAGAAATTGGCGGCCTGGCCGGAGGAGGTGAGCATGGCGGCGGTCCCGCCCTCCATGTCGCAGATCTTGGCGGCCACCATGTCGTTGGTGGGGTTCTGGAGCCGGGTATAGAAATAACCGCTGGCCTCCAGGTCAAACAGCTTGCCCATATCCTCGCTGGTGGCGTATTTGAAGGTGGTGGACTGGATGATGGGGATCTGCCGGGGCTCTCCGTTTCCGGGGGTGTAGCCGCCCTGGACGCACTTGGTGTTGATCTGATAGCTGCTCAATGGTATTCCCTTCTTTCTGGACGGTTCCAGGCGCAGGCCTGGTTGGGTTGGAATGACTTTCTTAGATTACAGGGGCGCAGGAGATTTGTCAAGAGGCTTCCTGCTCCCCCAGCTCCGCCTGGACGATCGAGCTGTCCCACAGAAGGGCCTCGTCGGCCCGGAGGGTCTGGTGGCTGCGGTAGCCGGCGCTGTGGCCGCCGGAGCGGATCTCCACCCCCTCCACCTCTTCCAGCTGGGACAGGGTGAGGACGATGCAGTAGTCGGCCAGGGTCAGGGAGATGTCGGTGAGGGCCCCGTACTGCTCGGACAGGGTGATCCGGAGCACGCCCGGCTCCTCCTCGTCCCAGTCCCAGGACAGCAGGGACACTCCACGGGGGAAGGGAGAGGTCAGCCCCTCCTGGGTGGGGCCCGCCAGCAGGGCGGTCAGCAGCTCCTCCGGTCCGGGGTCCGCCTCTCCGGGATAGGGCTCCCAGTCCAGCGCGGAGCCGTGGACCGGCTCCCCCTCCAGCAGGTAGTACAGGACAAAATCTTGCTCCTCCCGGTCCTCCCGACCGCCGCAGGCGGCCAGCAGGAGCAGAGCGGCCAGCAGGGCCGCCAGGGTCCGGACCGTTCGGCTCATGGCGCTCCCTCCTCTCCTCCGTCCCCGCTCTCCGGGCGGCACTGGGGGAAGCCCACCGTGAAGATGCTCCCCCCGGCGGTGCGGGGCCGGGCGGTGACCCAGCCCCCGTGGCGGCGCACCGTGTCCCGGACGATGGACAGGCCCAGGCCGGTGCCCCCCGCCTCCCGGGAGCGGGCCTTGTCCACCCGGTAGAAGCGGTTGAACACCTTGGGCAGGTCCTCCTCCGGGATGCCGATGCCCGTGTCCTCCACCTCCAGGAGCACCTGGTCCTGCTCCCGATAGACCGAGATCCAGACCTTTCCCCCGGCGAAGTTGTACTTGACGGCATTCTCCACCAGGTTATAGGCCACCTGGTACAGCTCGTCCCCGGTGGCCCGGACGATACACCCCGGCTTGCAGCTGGACTCCAGCGTGACCCCCGCCGCGTCGGCCACCGGGGTCAGCATAGACAGCACCCGGCCGGCCACCTGGGACAGATCCACCGGCTCGGTCTTGCCGGCGGGCAGGCTGTCCAGTCGGGTGAGGGCCAGCAGGTGCTCGGTGATGCGGGTGAGCCGGTCGGCCTCCCGGCCGATGTCCGAGACGAAGTCCCGCACCGTCTCCGGGTCCATTTTGTCGGTCTGGAGGATGGAATCGGCCAGCAGGCGGATGGAGGCCAGGGGGGTCTTCAGCTCGTGGCTGGCGTCGGAGACGAAGCGCCGCCGCACCTCCTCGGTGGTCTGGAGCCGGTCGGTGAGGTGGTTGAACTCCTCGGCCAGCTGGGCCAGCTCGTCCCGGCCCACCAGCTGGAGCCGGTGGCCGTACTCCCCCTCCCCCACCACGCGGATGGCCCGGAGGAGGGCGGCGATGCGGGCGGTGAGCATTTTGGAGAAAAAGGCGCTCATCACCAGGGTGACCCCGGCGATGACCAGGGAGATGGTGCGCAGGTTCTGCTGCAGGCTCAGCAGCAGCTCCCCCTGGGCCTTGTCCAGCTCCAGGATGTAAATGGAGCCGATCACCATGCCCCGGTAGACGATGGGGGCGGCGGCGGTGGAGATAAAGCAGCTGTCCGCATACCGGGAGTAGGTCACGTCGTTCCCCCGCAGGGCGTAGACCACCTCCTGGAGCAGGGCGTACCGGTACTCCGGCTCCTCCGCCTCCTCCGGCGGGGCGCCCCCCTCCGGCTCCTCCTCCCCGGCCCGGGTGCTGTCGTACAGCACCAGCCCCGCCGGATCGGTGACCAGAACGCGGTCCAGACCCATGGTGTCCAGCATGTTCATCACCCGGGTCACCTGGTCGGCGGACAGGGTCTCCAGCTCCATGAGGGCGGAGGACATCACCGCCGCCTGGCTCTTCAGAGAGTCCCGCTTGGAGGCGAACAGCAGGTCCTGGGAGGCCAGCACCGGGTAGGTGTTCAGCAGCACCAGCACCACGGCGAAGATCACCAGATAGCTCAGGGCGTATTTAGTCTGGAGAGAGGAAAAGAAGGGGACTTTTTCGCGCTTGGGGGCCGCCATCCCGCCGCCTCCTTTCTGTCTGTATCAGCTTGCCGCATCTTACGGCTCTTTCTTTCTGCTGAGGTAATAGCCCACGCCCCACTTGGTGCGGATATACTCCGGGTTGGCCGGGTCCAGCTCCAGCTTCTCCCGCAGCCGGCGCACGTGGACGTCCACCGTGCGGTAGTCCCCGATGTACTCATAGCCCCACACCACGTTCAGCAGGTTCTCCCGGCTGTACACCCGGCCGGGGTTGCGCATGAGCAGCTCCATCAGGTCAAACTCCTTGGCGGTGAGCTCCACCGGCCGCTCCCCGTTCCAGGCCGCCCGGGCCCCGGTGTCCAACCGGATGTGGCCCGCGGTGAGCACGGAGCCCGGGGCCTGCTGCCCCGCCGCCCCGGACCGGCGCAGGAGGGCCCGGATCCGGGCCTTCAGCTCCAGGATGTTGAAGGGCTTGGTGATATAGTCGTCCGCCCCGTATTCAAAGCCCAGCAGCTTGTCGGTGTCCTCCCCCTTGGCGGTGAGCATGATCACCGGCACATTGGAGAACTCCCGGATGCGCATGCAGGCCTGGAGCCCGTCGATCTTGGGCATCATCAGGTCC
>CALWYA010000192.1 GCA_944385645.1 uncultured Oscillospiraceae bacterium | reverse complement strand
ATCTTGATGGACAGCACCTCCGGGTCGAAGGCGGCCTCCCGGATCAGGCGCAGGAAGGGGTCCATCTGCTCGAAGGGATAGAACAGCAGGGCGTCCCGCCGGAGAATCTGGGGCAGGACGGGCTCCCGGGGATCCAGGCAGGCGGGGAAACGGGGAGAGTAGGGGGGATAGCACAGGGCGGCCCTGCTCTCCGGGGGGAGCAGCCCCTCCAGCTGATAGACATATTCCAGAGACAGGGGGGCCCGGCTGTGGAACACCTGCTCCCGGGGCAGCTCCAACTTCTGGCACAGGAAGGGGAGGAGCTTGTCCCCCTTGTCCCCCTGGAGCTCCAGCCGCACCGGGGCCAGGCGGGAGCGCTTTTTGATGATCTTGCGCATGTGCTGCCGGAAGTCCTCGTCGATCTCATAGGCCTCGTCCTCGGGGCTGATGTCGGCGTTCCGGGTGACCGCCACCACCGCCCGGGCGGTGACGGTGAACTGGTCGAAGAGCTCGTCGGCGTAATAGGACAGGATGTCCTCCAGCAGCACATACCGCAGCCCCCGCTCCTCCAGCCGCAGGAAGGGGGGCAGGCCCGGGGGGACGGGGACCAAACCCACGGTGTCCCTGCCCCCCTGCCGCAGGGACAGGGCCAGCCACAGCCGCTTGTTGGACAGGTGGGGGAAGGGGTGGTGGAGGTCCACCACCAGGGGGGACAGGACGGGGCGCACCTGGTCCCGGAACCACCGGTCCACCTGCTTCTTCTCCGCCCCGTCCAGCTCGTCCACCGTCAGCCGGCACACGTTGCAGGAGCGCAGCCGGCTCTCCAGCTGGGCCACCACCTTGTCCCGCTGCTTGTACAGGGCGGGGACCGCCTGGAAGATGGCCTGGAGCTGCTGGGCGGGGGTCAGGCCGCTCTTGGTGTCCACGTGCTCCTCCTTCACCAGGGCCATGTCGGAGATGGAGCCCACCCGGATCATGAAGAACTCGTCCAGGTTGCTGGTGAAGATGGCGGCGAACTTCAGCCGCTCCAGGAGGGGGACCGACTCGTCCCTGGCCTCGTCCAGCACACGCTGGTCGAATTTCAGCCAGGACAGCTCCCGCTCCTGGGTGTATCGGGTGTCGGGGACGGCGCTCATCGGGATGCTCCTTTCAATACCCGGTCCTGGAGATAGCCCTCCCGGACGCCGCACAGGCTGACGGTGAGGTCCTCCAGGCCGTAGGCCCGGGCCAGGGTGTCCAGCACGATCAGGCCGGGGATCAGAGTGTGGATGCGGTCGGGGGCGGCCTTGAGCAGCAGGTGCAGGTCGTCCCGGTCCGGCTCCTTCAGCCGGTCCAGCAGCTCCCGCAGCTCCCGGGCGGCGAGGGTCCGGGTGCCCTCGGGCCGCCGGAACAGCAGGTCGGCCACCTTGCAGGCCGCCCGGGCGGTGCCCCCCACCCCACAGGCGTGGGCGGCGGGGAGCAGGTCGGGCTGGTGCCGGCGCAGCTGCTTCTCCACCTGGGCCCGGATGGCCTTCCGCTCCCCCTTGGTGGGGTGGAGGCCGGAGACGAACCGGCTGAACAGGGACAGGGAGCCCAGGGAGAGGGAGCAGGAGGACAGCATCTCCCGTCCCTCATAGCGCACCAGCTCGGTGGAGCCGCCCCCCAGGTCGATGAGCAGGCCGGACTCCGGCCCCGCCCCCTGGACGGCCCCCAGGAAGGACAGCCGGGCCTCCTCGGCGCCCGACAGCACATCCACCGCTAGGCCGGTGGCCTGCGTGATCTGGTCGGCCGCCTCGGCGGTGTTGGACACGTTGCGCAGGGAGGCGGTGGCGAATACCAGCAGATTGCCGAAGCCCAGGTTGCGCATCATGGATTTATACTCCAGCAGCACCTCGCAGGCCACCCGCACCCCCTCCGGGGACATCTCTCCATCCACCACATAGTCGGCCAGACCGGCCATCACCTTCCGGTTCATCAGCAGCCGGCACCGGCTCCCCTCGCACTGGTAGATGGACAGCCGGATGGTGTTGGAGCCCAGGTCCACAATGCCGCAGATCATGTTCCTCTCCTCCCTCCAGATCCGTCCCTCCCGGCGGGAGGCGGCGGAGCTTCACGGGGACAGTTTGCCCCGGCCCGACCGGGAATATGGGATCTGCCCGGCGGATTTCATCTTATCATACTCTGCCCGTGTAAAATCCCGTCGCTTTTTGATGTTAAATGTTGGTAAAGTCCGCCACTGGTCCAGCAGGGACAGGGCCCGGGGGGCCAGCAGGAGCAGGGCGGCCAAATTGGGCAGGGCCATGAGGGCGTTGCACAGGTCCACCAGCTGCCACACCGGCGCCGGGTCGTCCCACACCGCCCCCGCCAGGGCGCAGCCCAGGAAAGCGGCCCGATAGAGCCTGACGCCCCGGCCCCCGGTGAGGAAGTCCAGGCACTGCTGGCCATAGTAGCTCCACCCCAGGATAGAGGAGAAGGCGAACAGGAGCAGGGACAGGGCCACCGCCCCCTCGCCCGCCGGGCCCAGGGCGGAGCCGAAGGCGGCGGCGGTGAGGGGGGCTCCGGTGAGGGGGCTGGCCGGGTCCCACACGCCGCTGACCAGGATAGCCAGGGCGGTGACGGTACACACCGCCAGGGTGGATAGGAACACCTCGAAGATGCCCCACATCCCCTGCCGGGCCGGGTGGTCCACCCCGGCGGCCCCGTGGGCCATGGCGGAGGTGCCCAGCCCCGCCTCGTTGGTGAACACCCCCCGGGCCACCCCGTACCGCATGGCGGCGGCCACAGTCCAGCCCGCCCCGCCCCCCAGGGCGGCCCGGGGGTCCAGGGCGCAGGAGACGATCAGCTCCAGAGCGGCCGGGACCCGGCCGGCGTTGCAGACCAGCACAGCCGCCCCCGCCCCCAGGTAGAGCAGGGCCATGGCGGGGACCAGGGCGGCCGACACCCGGGCGATCCGCCCCAGCCCCCCCACCATTACCAGCCCCGCCAGGGCGGCGATGGCCAGCCCCACCGGCAGCCGGGGCAGGGAGAGGGCGGCCTGCATGCTGTCGGCTATGGAGGCCGCCTGGACCAGGCTTCCCCCGGCCCGGGTGGCGGGCAG
>CALWYA010000191.1 GCA_944385645.1 uncultured Oscillospiraceae bacterium | reverse complement strand
GCTCTTGCGGCCCAGGAAGCCGGCGGTGACCAGCTTGCGCAGGAGCAGAGAGGGGTGATACTTCTCGCCGTACTCCTTGGACAGCACGTTCATCACATTGAGCAGGATGTCCAAACCGATCATGTCAGCCAGCTCCAGGGGGCCCATGGGGTGGTTGCAGCCCAGCTTCATGCCGTTGTCCACATCCTCCACGGTGCCGATGAAGGAGCCCACGATCACGCAGGCCTCGTTGAGCATGGGCAGCAGGGCGCGGTTGACGATGAAGCCCGGCTTGTCGTCGGCCAGGATCAGGGTCTTGCCCATCTTCTCGCCCACCTCTTTGATGCTGTACAGCACGTCCTGGGCGGTGAGCAGGCCAAAGATGACCTCGCACAGGCGCATCCGGGGCACGGGGGAGAAGAAGTGCATGCCCACCACCCGGGAGGGCCGCTTGGTGGCGGCGGCCAGGGCGGTCAGGGAGATGGAGGAGGTGTTGGAGGCGAAGATGGTCTCCGGGGGGCAGATCTCCTCCAGCTGCTTGAATACGGCCTGCTTGGCCTCCAGGTTCTCATAGATGGCCTCGATGACCAGGTCGGCGTTCCGGGCGCCCTCCATGGTGCTGTCGGTGGACAGCAGCTTCAGGGCAGCATCCTTCTCCTCCTGGGTCAGGCGCTCCTTCTCCACGTCCCGGGCCAGAGCCTTCTCGATCCCGGCGACGGCCCGGTCCAGGGCGGCCTGGTTCTGGTCGTTGATGACCACATGATACCCGCTGGTGATGGCGGTCTGGGCAATGCCGCTGCCCATCAGGCCGGCGCCCACGACGAAAATGTTCTGGATTGCCATGGCAATGATCCCCTTTTCTTTCCTAATTTCAAAAGTTTGTGTCGGCCCGGCCCGCCCTTCCAGACACGGGAGGGGCCATCTTGCCGCTATTGTATCACGGCAACCGCCGCATGTCTACGCAAAAATGGGCCTGAACTATGCGGATATTATACTTCGCCCCTCTTCTCAGTACCGGTTCAGGGCGGCGGAGCCGTCGTCCGCCCCCTTCTCGATGGCCCGCACCACGGCGTAATAGCCGTAGTCGGGGTTCACCTGGACAAAGAAGCGGTCCCCCACCTTCTTCCCCAACAGGGCGGAGCCCATGGGGGACTCCTTGCTGATCAGGCCGTGGAGCACGTCCTGGCGCACGGTGGTCACCACCTGCCAGGTCTCCTCCTCCCCGTCGTCCTCCAGAAAGACAGTGACCTTGTCATACAGCCCCACCGCGTCGGGGGCGGAGCGGTCCTCGATGACTCGGGCGGTTTTGATCATGTTCTCCAGATAGCGGATGCGGCTTTCATTCTTGTTTTTCTCCCGTTTGGCAGCCTTGTACTCGAAGTTCTCGCTCAGGTCGCCGAAGGAGCGGGCCGTCTTCACCTCCTCCAGCAGCTGGGGGCGCAGGGTGATCCGCCGGTAGTCCAGCTCCTCCTTCATCTTCGCGATGTCGATCTTAGTCAGCTCGTTGTGCATGGCTCGTTTCGTCTCCGGTTTCGTTGGATTTGTTCTTACATTGTACCACAAGAAGGGCGGGGAGGGAAGGGGGGGCCAAGGGAGGGGCGCACCATGTGCACCCCTGCGAAAGGCTTCCCCCTTCCAGGGGGAAGCTGTCAGCCGCAAGGCTGACTGATGAGGGTGCCTACGGGGGTGATGGATGGTTCTGCCCTCCGCCCCCTCATCCGTCATTTGCTCCGCAAATGCCACCTTCCCCCCTGTGGGGGGAAGGCTTTGCGGGCGGCCACATGGGGCCGCCCCTACGGCGGCGCGCCGGTTCGTTCTTTGTCATTGCGAGGAGGGCCGCAGGCCCGACGCGGCAATCCGTCTCTCCGTCCAAAGAGAAACGGATTCCCACGGCCCCTCCGGGGCCTCGGAATGACGGGGCGGGCGCACAATGTGCGCCCCTACAAACGGCGGGGACCCAAAAAATAATTCCTAATTCCTCATTCCTAACTCCTTCGTCGTCGCAAGCTCCATATCCCTCGCTTCCGCCTGACGGCGAAAGCTCCCTCATTGCGCTGCTCCGACTCTCCCCACCGAACCCGCGGCTGCCGCCGCCGGGCTTCGGCGGGGACCCCAAAATGATCCATTCTCAATTTTCAATTCCTAATTCCTAACTCCTAATTCCTAATTTTATCTCCTATCTCAACTCTCCACTCTTCACTCTCCACTCTTCACTCTCCACTCTTCACTCTCCACTCTGAATCCGAGGTGATCCCCATGCCCCTGGACGCCCTGTGCCTGTCCGGCGTGGTCCATGAACTGAATACCGCCCTGGCGGGGGCCAAGGTGGACAAGATCTATCAGCCCGGCCGGGACGAGGTGGTGCTTGCCCTGCGCAGCTCGAGTCAGGGCAACGTGCGCCTGCTCCTGTCCGCCAACCCCAGCCACCCCAGGCTGTACCTGACCCAGCTGCCCCTGGAGAACCCGGACAAGCCCCCCATGTTCTGCATGCTCCTGCGCAAGCACCTGTCTGGGGCCCGGCTGCTGGGGGTGGAGCAGGCCCATCTGGAGCGGGTGGCCTTCCTCCGGTTCGAGGCCCTCAACGAGCTGGGGGACCGGGTGGAGCGGAAGCTGGCCCTGGAGGCCATCAGCCACCACGCCAACCTGCTCCTGCTGGACGGGGAGGGCCGCATCCTGGACTGCGTGCGCCGGTCCGACTCCGGCCTGGACTCCAAGGGGGGCGGCCGCCTGCTCCAGCCGGGGATGTTCTACCGCCTCCCCTCCGCCGTGGACAAGGCGGACCCCCTGGCCGCCGGCCGGGAGGAGCTGGAACGGCTGCTGTCCACCGCCCCGGAGGAGGCCCAGGCGGACAAGTGGCTGCTGGACACCTTTGCCGGCCTGTCCCCCCTGGTGTGCCGGGAGCTGGCCTTTCGGGCGGGGGGCGCCACCGACGCGCGCCTGCACCAGCTGGGGCCGGAGGGGCGCGCCGCCCTGCTGGACCGGGTGGAGGAGCTGCGAGACACTGTCAAGGAGTTTCGCTATACCCCTCTGATGATTTCTATTGATGAGCGGCCGAAGGACTTCTCCTTCCTGCCCA
>CALWYA010000190.1 GCA_944385645.1 uncultured Oscillospiraceae bacterium | reverse complement strand
CCCCTTAAGGGGTTTCGTCCGCATCAGGCCCTTTTAGGGCCTACTCAAGCCTCCGGCTTAGCCGGAGGTTTTGACTTATTGTATCTCTATATTTACCTTGGCGGTGTCGGAAGCTATCTGTAAGTTCCCGCACCTTTAGAAATTCTGGATCAATTCCCGGACCAGTTTCCGTTTCTCCGCCGGAAGGCGGGACCAGCTGTCCAGCAGCTCCTGCTGTTCTACTGTCAGCGAGACCGGGTCTGTGCCCTCGGCGAAAAATTGGGACAGGGTGATGCCAAAGCCCGCGCATATCTTTTCCAGACTTGGGACGGACGGGGTCTGGTGTTTGGAGTACCAGCTGGAGATGGTGGACTGGGAGATGCCGGATGCCTGGGACAGCTGATACTCTGACCAGTTCCGGGCAAGGCGCAGACGCGTGATCTCCTCCAGGATATTTTTCACAGCCATCGCCCCCTCCTTATTTCTGATGAATACTATACTTCGTCAGGACCTTGATTGCCAGCGCCCTGATTGAGTCCTGCTATCTCTTGGGGCTCCTGATCCCTCGGAGGGATATATTCGATCACATCGCCTAATGAACAGTTCAGCAGATTACACAGCGCGTCCAGCGTATGGGTAGAGACGGAATCCCCAGCTTTCATGCGGCGGATGGAGGAACTGCTGATCCCGTTTTGCTGCAAGGTGTAGGTGCTTGCATGGACCCGCTTCATCGTTTCCCACAGCGGCGCATAAGAAATCACCAATCCTCCCCCCTTTGCCTCTTGCGATATTTCTATTATTGCCTATCATGCAAAGTAAGCGTGATAGACAATATTGCCTATACAGAGAGGGGGATGAATATGGATCTATTAGGAAGCACCTGCTTCTTCCTCGGCTCCCACCTGGCCCGGGACGAGCTGGCGCCCCTGCTGGACGAGGCCATCGAGCGGCACATCACGGCCTACGGGGTGTCGGGCTTCGTGGTGGGACACTATGGAAACTTCGACCGGCTGGCGGCGGCGGCCCTGCGCCGGGCCAAGGAGCGGCACCCGGACATCGACCTGCGCCTGCTGATTCCCTACCACCCCTTCGACCGCCCGGTGGAGCCGCCCCCGGGTTTTGACGGCACCTACTATCCCGAGGGGCTGGAACGGGTCCCCAGGCGTCTGGCCATCGTCCACGCCGACCGGCTGCTGATCCGGACCAGCCAGTTCCTCATTGCCCACCCCGGGCTGGGCCAGTCCCGGGAGCTGACCGACTACGCCCTGCGCCGGGAGAAGCGGGGGCTTATCCGGGTGGAGCTGCTGGAGCGGACGCGGGGACAGCCGCCGGCGTGACCGGCGGCTGTCCCTTTTGCTGACTGCCTGTTTACTGCTTCGCCGCCTGCTCCATCCCCTGCTTCAGGTCCTGCCCGGCGTCCTTCACGCCGTTCTTCAGGTCCTCGCCGGCCCGGCCGGCGGCCCGGCCCAGGTCCTCGGCGCCCTTCTTGGCCCCACGGGCCAGATCCCGGGCGTCCCGGGTCAGGTCCCGGGCGGCAGAATTGCCGTCCCCGGAGCGGACGCGGCCGCTGTCCCCGGCGGCGTACCGGCCGTCGTCCAGGAAGTCCCGGAGCCGGTCCTCCCGGGTCTCCTGCCGCCGGGTCACCTGGCCGGCGGAGACGCCGCTGCCGCCGCCGTTGGGCTCGGCGGGGCGGTCCTTACCGCAGGCGGTGAGGGCGCCGGTCAGCGTCAGGGCCAGCGCCAGGGCGATCGCGGTCTTTTTCATGCTGATCCTCCCCTTCTCCTCTCGGACCCGGTCCCAGCCCGCCGGTGGGCGGGGGAGGGGGCCGGGCCCGGTGAAAAATTTGCCGGGATGCTCCACCCGACCCTCAGTATGTGCCGCTTTTGGGCGGGATTTGCCCGGAAAAATGTTCCCTGCCCCCTTGCAATTTGATCCGGGTTGTGGTATCATACGTTTAGAATGAAAGTAGTATGGTCGAGAGTGGGGTTTTGGCTCCGCTCTTTTTGATTGAAAACTTTTGGCTTCCTGGAATTTCCAGCCGTCCGCGCTGGCCCCGGGAGGCCGGCGGGAGGGAGCGCCGGATGGCGAAGGTGACCGAGGTGGCGGCCCAGCTGGCCGAGCCCATTGTGGCGGCGGCGGGCTGCACGCTGTGGGATGTGGAATATGTGAAGGAGGCCGGGGAGTGGTTCCTCCGGGTCTACATCGACAAGGAGGGCGGGGTGTCCATCGACGACTGCGAGGCGGTCTCCCGCCCCCTGTCCGACGCTCTGGACGAGGCCGACCCCATCCAGGGCAGCTACACCTTCGAGGTGTCCTCCGCCGGGGCCGACCGGGCTCTGAAGAAGCCGGAGCACTTCGCCGCCTGTATGGGGCAGGAGGTCCAGGTGCGGCTCTACCGCCCCCGGGAGGGCCGCAAGGAGTTTGTGGGCGTCCTCACCGGCTATGAGGCCGGGACGGTGACCCTGGAGATCGCCGGCGAGCAGGTCCCCTTTGACGAGAAAGAGGCCGCCCAGGTGCGGCTGTACCCCCGCTTTTGACGGTTGAGGAGGAAAGTACCGTGGCTAAGAGAGTGACAAAGAAACAGGTCAACAGCAACGAGATGGACGCCAAGGAGTTTTTCGAGGCCATCCATCAGATCGAGCAGGAGAAGGGCATCAAGCCCGGCTATATGATGGAGAAGATCACCCAGGCCCTCCTGTCCGCCTACCGGCGGGACCACGAGGGCGTGGGGGACAATCTGGTGATGGAGGCCGACGAGGAGAAGGGCACAGTCCGCCTGTTCCTGAAGAAGGAAGTGGTGGAGGAGGTGGACAACCCCGCCGCCGAGATCAGCCTGGAGGAGGCCCGGGCCGCCCTGCCCCAGGCCCAGCTGGGGGACACGGTGCGCATGGAGATCAAGGCCCGCAGCTTCGGCCGCATCGCCGCCCAGACCGCCCGGCAGGTCATCATCCAGGGCATCCGGGAGGCCGAGCAGAAAATGGTCTACGACGAGTTCTCCACCAAGGAGCATGAGCTGCTCACCGGCGTGGTCACCCGCATCGACCCCCGCACCGGCTCGGCCACCCTGCGCATCCACTCC
>CALWYA010000189.1 GCA_944385645.1 uncultured Oscillospiraceae bacterium | reverse complement strand
CTTTTGGAGATGTAGGGGTAGTTGAAGTTGGGCAGGAACTCGAAGCCCAGCATCCGCCCCAGGCCCACCGCCATGTCGGAGTAGCCGGAGAAGTCGAAGTAGATCTGGAAGGTGAAGGCCAGCACCCCCAGCCAGGCCCCCGCCACCGTCAGCTCCTCCGGGGCCATGGCCTTATAGGCCTCCCACAGCATGCCCACGTTGTTGGCGATGAGCAGCTTCTTGCCCAGGCCGACCATGAACATCCGCACCCCGGAGGCGAACTTGTCCGCCGAGCAGGTGCGCTCGTCGATCTGGTCCCCCAGGTCCTTGTACTTGATGATGGGGCCGGCGATGAGCTGGGGGAACAGGGTGACGAAGGTGCCGAAGTTGATGATGGACCGCTGAGCCCGGGTGTCGCCCCGGTACACGTCGATGGTGTAGCTCATGGTCTGGAAGGTATAGAAGGAGATGCCGATGGGCAGGTGGATGCCCAGCACGGGCATGAAGGTCAGGCCCATGGCCTGGAGAGAGCCGGCCAGGAAGTCCCAGTATTTGAAGAAGAACAGCAGGGCCAGGTTGAAGAACATGGAGGAGGCCACCGCCAGCTTGGCGTACTTCAGCTTGCCCTTGCCCTTGAAGTGCTCCACCAGCATGCCGTGGGTGAAGTCGATGGCGGTGGACAGGAGCATGATGACGGTGTAGCTGCGCTCGCCCCAGTAGTAGAAGCACAGGGAGGAGATCAGCAGCACCAGATTGCGGAAGTTCCGGGGGACCAGGTAGTACACCAGCAGGGTCAGCACCAGGAAATAGAACAGAAAGACGGGGGTGGAAAAGACCATGGGCGGGTCCTCCTTTGGGGATGTCTCGATTCGTTTGTGTGCGCCCGCCCCGGGGGACGGGGACACACAAGGGAATCGGGGTGGAGCGGACAGGGACGGGGCGCGGCGGCTCACAGGGGGCCGCCGCGCCCCGGGCGTTGCAGGGACAGGTCTTAGAACAGGGCGTTGAAGGCGTCCACGATGGCGTCGCAGTTCTCGTTGACCACCAGCATCACATAGCTGCCGTTGGAGACGATGCGGGAGCTGTTCAGCCACATCTCGGTGGGGCCGGGGTACCAGGCGCCGGGCTGGCCGCCGTCGGCGCCGGTCATGTAGTCGATGCGGTCCTGGAACAGCTCCTTGACAGTGTTCACGTCAGAGCTGTTGGTCAGCTGGACCAGCACCACGTCGCCGGCGGGGGAGGGGCTCAGAGCGCACTGGTAGGCCACCAGCTGCTGGGCGGAGATCCCGGTGAGGCCGGGGAAGTAGCTGTCCAGAGCGGCGCTGTCCATTTCCATCATGAAGGGCATCTCATAGTCGGCGTTGATGGTGTCGAAGAAGGCCTGCAGATCCACGCTGGCGCTGCTGGAGGAGCCGCCGGTGGAGGTGTCGCCGGAGGAGGAGCCGCCGTTGTCAGGGGCCTCATCCTCCCAGTCGCACCGGACGATGCAGGTGGCAGTCAGGCCGGTGGAGGCGTCCTTGGCGGTGATGGTGGCGGTGCCCACGGCCACGGCGGTGACGGTGCCGTTGTCGGACACGGTGGCCACGCTCTCATCGCTGGAGGTCCAGGTCAGGGAGCCGCCGGCGGGGGACGCCTTCAGCTGGAAGGTGGAGCCGGCGGTGAACAGGGTGAAGTCCGCGCGGTTCAGGGACAGGGTGGGGTCGTCCGGGAGGGGGACGACGGAGGCGTCGCCGCTGCCGTCGGGCTCAGAGGCGTCAGGCTCGGAGGCGTCGGGGGTGGAGCTGTCGCCGGAGCCGTCGGGGGCGGACTGGTCGGGCTCGGTCACGCTGGTGTCGGGCTGGCTGCCGGAGCCGTTGGGGGTGCTGGAGGAGGCGCCGCCGCCGCAGGCGGCCAGCAGGGCCATGGCCAGAGCCAGAGTCAGGGTCATAATCTTCTTTTTCATGGTGTCAAAACTCCTTTTCTCAGGGGGCTGTATCAACAGCGTTGTTTGGGGTTCCGATAGCCTTTGACGCGGGTGGGGGAAAAAGGTTCCCCGATTTCGCAAAAAATTTTTCGTTTCGTGAAAACCGCCGGGGCTCTCCCCGGCGCCGCCCCATTATACTGACTTTTTTGCTGAAAAGCAAGGAAAATCTGCCGGAAATGCGGAAAAAAACGCGGGCATCCGCCTGCACAGCCGGCGGATGCCCACAGGGGAGCGTTTCTTACCCGTGCCGGGCCCGCTTGGCCCGGTTGATGGCGGACAGGATGGCCCGCAGGGGGGCCAGGTTGATGTTGTGGGACAGGCCCACGCCCCAGTACTTCTTGCCGTCCCGCTGGTCCTGGAGCAGGATGTAGGCCACGCCCTGGGAGTCGGAGCCGTCGGTGATGGCGTGGGAGAAGTAATCCAGGAAGGAGAAGCGGGCCATCTTCTCCTCCTTGATGGCGTTGAAGAAGGCGTCGATGGGGCCGTTGCCCTCGCCGGACACCTCAAAGATGGTGTCGGTGTGCTGGATGGTGCCCTGGAAGGCCACCCGGGAGTGGCCCTGGGCGTCCACCGTCTCCTGGAAGGCGTGCTTGCGCAGATAGTAGGGGCCGTCCACGTCGATGTACTCCTGGTGGAATAGCTCGCTGACCCGCTCGGGGCTGATCTCCTTGCCCACCCGGTCGGTCTCCACCTGGACGATGTGGCCGAACTCGGGGTGCATGGCCTTGGGCAGGTCGAAGCCGAAGTTGTGCTCCATGATATAGGCGGCGCCCCCCTTGCCCGACTGGGAGTTGATGCGGATGATGGGCTCGTACTCCCGGCCCACGTCGGCGGGGTCGATGGGCAGATAGGGGATCTCCCAGTACTCGCTGCCGCTCTCCTTCATGTACTGGCTGCCCTTGTTGATGGCGTCCTGGTGGCTGCCGGAGAAGGCGGTGAATACCAGCTTGCCCACATAGGGCTGCCGGTCGCCCACGGGCATCTTGGTGCACCGCTCGTACATCTCCTTGATCTTGTTGATGTCGGAGAAGTCCAGCTCCGGGTCCACCCCCTGGGTCCACATGTTCATGGCCAGGGTGACCATGTCCACGTTGCCGGTGCGCTCGCCGTTGCCGAA
>CALWYA010000188.1 GCA_944385645.1 uncultured Oscillospiraceae bacterium | reverse complement strand
CTGGAATATATGGACAGGCGCACCGGCGTTACTTCCCGGCTTGTGATGCGTGATCTGGTCTTTATCAACTGGCGCACCGGGGAGCCGGCGAAGAACAGCTCCTATGATACCCATCTCTACAAGCTGTGCGACGAGGCGGGGATCAAACGGTTCTGTATGCACGCCCTACGGCACACCTACGCCACCCGCGCCATCGAGAGCGGAATGCAGCCCAAGGTGCTGCAGAAGCTCTTGGGCCACGCCAGCATCAAGACCACCATGGACCGCTATGTCCATGTGACCGACGATTCCATGGCAAAGGCCGTTTTGCAGTTTGAACGTGCGCAAAATGGTACAGTAATGGTACAGTGAGCTCCGGTGAAAGCCGGGAAACCCTTGAAAACAAAGGAGATGTAGAGATATATGAAATTAGGTATCGTAGGACTTCCTAATGTTGGAAAGTCCACCCTGTTCAACGCCATCACCAACGCCGGCGCCGAGAGCGCCAACTACCCCTTCTGCACCATCGACCCCAACGTGGGCATGGTGGCGGTGCCCGACGCCCGCCTGGACAAGCTGTCCGAGATGTACCACCCCAAGAAGACCACCCCGGCGGTCATCGAGTTCGTGGACATCGCCGGTCTGGTGAAGGGGGCCTCCAAGGGGGAGGGCCTGGGCAACAAGTTCCTGGGCAACATCCGGGCCACCGACGCCATCGTCCACGTGGTGCGCTGCTTCGACGACGACAACGTCATCCACGTGGAGGGGAACACCGACCCCGTCCGGGACATGGACACCATCGATCTGGAGCTGGTCATGGCCGACCTGGAGATGGTGGAGCGGCGCATCGAGAAGGCCAACAAGGCCGCCAAGGGGGACAAGAAGTTCCTCCACGAGGCGCAGGTGTTCTCCGGCCTGCGGGACTGGCTCAACGACGGGCAGTCCGCCCGCACCTACCTGCCCCAGGTGGACGAGGATGACGCCGCCCTCATCGCCACCTCTGAGCTGCTCTCCCTCAAGCCGGTGATCTACGCCGCCAACCTGGACGAGGAGGGCTTCTCCCACCCCCACGAGGTGGGCTACTACCAGCAGGTGGAGGCGCGGGCCCGGGAGCAGGGGGCCCAGGTCATCCCCGTGTGCGCCAAGCTGGAGGAGGAGATCGCCCAGCTGGAGCCCGAGGAGAAGCAGATGTTCCTGGACGACCTGGGGGTGCCCGAGTCCGGTCTGGACCGGCTGGTGAAGGCCAGCTATACCCTCCTGGGCCTGATCTCCTTCCTCACCTCCGGCGAGGACGAGTGCCGGGCCTGGACCATCACCCGGGGCACCAAGGCGCCCCAGGCCGCCGGCAAGATCCACTCCGATTTCGAGCGGGGCTTCATCCGGGCCGAGGTGGTCTCCTATGACGACCTGATGGCCTGTGGCACCATGGCCGCCGCCCGGGAGAAGGGGCTGATCCGCTCCGAGGGGAAGGAGTACGTCGTCCAAGACGGCGACATCATCCTGTTCCGCTTCAACGTGTAAGGAGGCCCCCTTGAATATTTACGCAGATCTGTTCCTGACCTTTGCCAAGATGGGGGTGTGTACCTTCGGCGGGGGCTACGCCATGCTCCCCATCCTCCAGCGGGAGGTGGTGGAGAAGCGCCGGTGGGCCACCGAGGAGGAGCTGTCCGACTACTACGCGGTGGGGCAGTGTACCCCCGGCATCATCGCCGTGAATACCGCCACCTTCATCGGCTATAAGTACAAGGGCTGGCTGGGCGGGGTCGTCGCCACCCTGGGGGTGGTGTTCCCCTCCATGATCATCATCACGATCATCGCCGCCTTTCTCACCGGCTTTGCCGAAAACCCGGTGGTGCAGCACGCCCTGGCGGGCATCAACGCCTGCGTGGTGGCCCTCATCGCCTCCAGCGTGCTCAAGCTGGGCCGGACCAATCTGGTGGATTGGGTGTCGGTCGCGGTGTTCGCCGTGGTGCTGGTTCTGGCCTTCCTTGTGGGGCTCTCTCCGGTGATCCTGATCGTGTGCGCCGGGGTGGTGGGCTATGTGTCCTACTTTGCCCTGCAGCGGGACGGGGGAGGTGACGGCAGATGATGCTGCTGCTGCGCCTGTTTTATGAGTATGCCAAGGTGGGGCTGTTCGCCGTGGGCGGCGGTCTGGCCACCGTGCCCTTCCTCCAGCACCTGGGGGAGACCACCGGCTGGTTCACCGACGCGGAGCTGTCCACCATGATCGCCGTCTCGGAGTCCACCCCCGGCCCCATGGGGGTGAACATGGCCACCTATGTGGGCTTCAAGCTGGATGGGGTGGCGGGGGCGGTGGTGGCCACCCTGGGGCTGATTTTCCCCTCCATCGTGGTCATCCTCATCATCGCCGGATTTTTACAGAAGTTCCGCCAGTCCCGGCGGGTGGACGCCGTGTTCCGGGGACTGCGCCCCGCCTCCACGGCGCTGATCGCCTCGGCGGGGCTGAGCGTGGCCGTCTCCGTGTTCTTTGCCGCCAACAACGCGTCTCCGGACAGCTTCCCGGCGGTCCGGTGGGAGGCGGTCCTTCTGGCCGTCGCGGTCTTTGCGTGTATGCAGATCAAGGGGCTGAAAAAGCTCCACCCCATCTGCTTTATCGCTGCCGCCGCGGTGATCGGCGTGGTTTTCCAGTTTTAGACAGAGCTGGTATCCCGCATTTCTCTCTGTACACCACAGGGGGCGGCAGCACAAAGTGCTGCCGCCCCCTGTTCTACCTATGGAACTCCGCCCGGCGAACGGTTACCGGGCGCTTCCCCAGAGCCACGTTATCTCGGGAAACAGGATATGGAGAAGGAATCCCAGCCCAACGGCTGCCGTCAAAGCCAGACCGGCATAGCAGAAGAGCTTCCCCAGACCCCTGGCTCTCTCCTTCACGGTCTCCCAATCGGAATACAGGGACGCTACCCTCTCCCCGGTCAAATCCTTGTTCCTCACATCCTGAACGTCGACGTCTTTTACCAGCTCGTCCAAGGTCATATCGAAGTAGTCGCTGAGCAGGACCAGTCTCTGAAAATCCGGGTAGGACTGACCCGTTTCCCTTAGTTAAAGATATTGTTGGGTATCTCAAGATGTGTCATTCGATTTTGCCGATAAAGCGGTAGAAG
>CALWYA010000187.1 GCA_944385645.1 uncultured Oscillospiraceae bacterium | reverse complement strand
AGAATGGTCAGGTTGCGCAGGCCCAAAAAGTCCATCTTCAGCAGGCCCAGCTCCTCCAGGGTGGTCATGATGTACTGGGTCACCGGCAGGCCGTCGTTGGTGGCCAGGGGGACGTACTCATGCACCGGCCGGCTGGTGATGACCACGCCGGCGGCGTGGGTGGAGGTGTTCCGGGGCATCCCCTCGATGGCCATGGCGGTGTCGATCAGCTGTTTGATCTGGGGGTTGCTGTCATAGGAGTCCTTCAGCTGCTTGGACAGCTTCAGGGCCTCCGCCAGGGTGATGTGCAGGTTGCCCGGGCCGCTGGGGATCTGCTTGGCCACCGCGTCCACGTCCCCGTAGGGCAGCCCCATCACCCGGCCCACGTCCCGCACCGAGGCCCGGGCGGCCATGGTTCCGAAGGTGACGATCTGGGCCACGTGGTCGGAGCCGTACTTCCGGTTGACGTAGTCGATGACCTCCTGCCGCCGGCGGATGCAGAAGTCGATGTCGATGTCGGGCATGGACACCCGCTCGGGGTTCAGGAACCGCTCGAAGTACAGGCTGTACTTCATGGGGTCCAGGTCGGTGATGTTCAGGCAGTAGGACACCATGGAACCGGCGGCCGAGCCCCGGCCCGGCCCCACGGGGATACCGCTGCGCTTGGCAAAGGCGATGAAGTCGGAGACGATGAGAAAGTAGTCCACAAAGCCCATCTTGCGGATCATGTCCATCTCGTACTCCAGCTGCTTCCGGTGGTCCTCTGGCTGGTCGGGATACCGGCGGGCGAAGCCCTCCAGGCACAGGTGGCGGAAGTAGGCCTCCCCGTCGGTCCAGCCCTCGGGGAGCTGGAAGTGGGGCAGGTGGTACTTGCCGAACTCGAAATCCACGCTACACAGCTGCGCGATTTTGGCGGTGTTTTCGATGGCCTCCGGGCAGTCGGGGAACAGGGCGGCCATCTCCTCCTCGCTCTTGACGTAGAACTCCCGGGTCTCAAAGCGCATGCGGCCCGGGTCGTCCAGGGTCTTGCCCATCTGGATGCACATGAGCACGTCCTGCATCTGGGCGTCCTCCCGGCGCAGGTAGTGGGCGTCGTTGGTGGCGATGAGGGGGATGCCCGTCTCCTGGTGTAGCCGCATGAGGCCGGCGTTCACCTGCTTCTGGGCGGGGATGCCGTGGTCCTGGAGCTCCAGGTAGTAGCCGTCCTCCCCGAACAGCTCCCGCACCTCCAGCGCGGTCTCCTTGGCCTTCTCATACTCCCCCGCCATCAGCAGCCGGGGCAGTTCCCCCGCCAGACAGGCGGAGCAGGCGATGAGGCCGCCGGCGTGCTCCCGCAGCAGGTCCCAGTCGATGCGGGGCTTGATGTAAAAGCCCTCCAGATAGGCCTGGGACACCAGATAGGACAGGTTGCGGTAGCCCTCCTGATTCCGGCACAGGAGGACCAGGTGGGTGAAGGCGGAGTCGAACTCGTGGACCTTCTGGAACCGGGTGCGGCCCCGGGGGGCCACGTAGACCTCACAGCCGATGATGGGCTTGATCCCCGCCGCCTTGCAGGCCTTGTAGAAGTCGATGACCCCGTACATGCAGCCGTGGTCGGTGATGGCCACCGCCTCCTGGCCCAGCTCCTTCACCCGCTCCACCAGCTTGGCGATGCGGCAGGCCCCGTCCAGCAGGGAGAACTCCGTATGCAGATGTAGGTGGACAAAGGACATATCCCTCTCTCCTCTCCCCCGCGCGGGGAAACTTCCAGAGCCCAGTGTCAGAGGGCCAGCTCGAAGAGCCTGAACTCCATGGGCTCGCCGATGTCCTCATAGGTGATCACCGCCGTCCCCACCTCCCGGAAGCCGCAGGAGCGGTACAGTCGGACGGGGACGTCGTTCCCCCGGGCGCAGTCCAGGCGCAGGGCCTTCTGCCCCCGGGCCCGGGCGGCGCGGATGGCATACTCCATCAGCTGTCGGGAGTACCCTCGGCCGCCATAGGCCGGCAGCACCCGCAGGGCGTGGAGGACCGCCACCTGTTCCCGGGGCGCCCGGATGGACCAGGGGGCGGTCTCATAGGACTTGTCACAGTCGCGGCTGAGGAAACAGGCGGCCATGATCCGACCGTCCTCTACCCCCACAAACTGGCCTTCGGTCCGGATGGCGTCCGCCACCATCTCCCGGGAGGGGAAACCGCCCCGGTTGCCGTGGGGAAGAAAGTCCTGCTTGTCCAGCGCCCGGCTCATCTCCGCGTAGAAATCCATGAGCTCGTCCAGGTCGCCGAAGACCGCCGTTCTGATCTCCATGTCAGCTCTCCTTTTCCCCGGCCGCCGCCGCCAGGGTCTCCCCGGTGAGGCGGTAGGTGGTCCACTCCTCCATGGGGAGGGCCCGCATCTTTTTGGTGTAGAAGTCGATGGAGGGGCGGTTCCAGTCCAGGCAGGCCCACTCCAGCCGCCCGCAGCCCCGGTCCAGGGCGGTCCGGGCCAGATGGCGCAGCAGGGCCTCGCCGTATCCCTTCCCCCGCTCCTCCGGGAGGACGAACAGGTCTTCCAGATAGAGGCCCGCCCGGCCCAGGAAGGTGGAGAAGTTGTGGAAGAACAGGGCAAAGCCCACCGGTCTCCCCTCCGCCTCGGCAAAGACCACCTCGGCCTTTTTCTTCTCGAAGATCCACTCCCGGAGCAGCGCCGGGGTGGCCACCACCTGGCCGGACATGTGCTCATAGTCGGCCAGGGCCCGGATGAAGGATAAGATCAGCTCCTCGTCGCCGGGGGCGGCGGGGCGAATGGTGCAAGTTGACATTATTTTCTCTCCTGTCATTGTGTTGTCTATCGGGCTGGGTGGGCGCACACTGTGCGCCCCTACAAGACGGCGGGCAGGTCGCCCCCTCATCCGCCCCCTTTGGGGGCACCTTCCCCCCAGGGGGAAGGTAGGTCGGGCGGCCACATGGGGCCGCCCCTACGAAAATCATAGGCCGTCGCTGCCCGTAGGGGCCGATGTCCTCATCGGCCCGCGTCCAGCGCGTCCGGGAGGCCGCGCCCTACATGGCTTCCCCCTCCCAGGGGGAAGCTGTCGAGCGAAGCGAGACTGATGAGGGTGCCCACAGGGATGATGGCCGGTTCACCCCTCCGCCCCCTCATCCGTCATTTGCT
>CALWYA010000186.1 GCA_944385645.1 uncultured Oscillospiraceae bacterium | reverse complement strand
TCCACCCGCACGCCGGGCCCGCCGGGCAGGTGGAGGAACTCCGTCTTCCCCGGGCAGGGCCGGAACCCGTGCTCCGGGTCCTCGGCGTTGATCCGGCACTCGATGGCGTGGCCGTGGGGCTCCACCTGCTCCTGGGTGAAGGACAGGGGGAGGCCCGCCGCCACCCGCAGCTGCTCCCGCACCAGGTCAATGCCGGTGACCAGCTCGGTGACCGGGTGCTCCACCTGGATGCGGGTGTTCATCTCGATGAAATAGAAGTGGCCGTCAGGGGACAGGACAAACTCCACCGTCCCCGCCCCCACATAGCCGGCGGCCTTGGCCACCGCCACGGCGGCTCTGCCCATCTCCTCCCGCAGCTGGGGGGTGAGGGCTCTGGAGGGGGACTCCTCGATGAGCTTCTGCCGGCGGCGCTGGATGGAGCAGTCCCGCTCCCCCAGGTGGACCACATGGCCCTGCTGGTCCCCCATGATCTGGAACTCGATATGCCGGGGGTTCAGGATCAGCTTCTCCAGGTACATCTCCCCGTCGCCGAAGCAGGCCACCGCCTCGGCCCGGGCGGCGTCGAAGGCCTCCTTACAGCCCTCGGGGCCGTCCACCTGGCGCATGCCCCGGCCGCCGCCGCCGGCGGAGGCCTTCAGCAGCACCGGCCAGCCCACCTGGTCCCCCAGGCCCCTGGCCTGGCGGGCGTTCTTCACCGCCCCCTGGGAGCCGGGGACCACCGGCACCCCGGCCGACTGGGCCAGAGCCCGGGCGGCCGACTTGCTGCCCAGCTGCCGGATCACGCCGCCGGCCGGGCCGATGTACTTCATGCCGGCCTCCACCACCCGGTCGGCAAACTCCGGATTCTCCGAAAGGAAGCCGTACCCCGGGTGGACGGCGTCGCACCCGGTGGCCTTGGCCGCCGAGAGCAGGGCCTCCTGATTCAGGTAGCTGTCCGCCGCCCTGGCCGGCCCGACGCAGATGGCACGGGTGGCCAGCTGGGCGTGGAGGGCGCTCTCGTCGGCGGCGGAGTAGACCGCCACCGTCTCGATGCCCAGCTCCCGGCAGGCCCGGATCACCCGCAGGGCGATCTCCCCCCGGTTGGCCACCAGAACGCGCTTCAACATAGATTACACCCTCCGGACACGGAACAGGGGCTGGCCGTAGCCCACCGCGCTGCCGTCGTCCACCAGGATCTCCTCCACCACGCAGTCGGCGGGGGCGGGGATCTCACTCATCATCTTCATAGCCTCGATGAGGCACAAGGTCTCCCCCTTCTTCACCTGCCTGCCGGCGGTGACGAAGGGCTCCGCCCCCGGCTGGGAGGCGGCATAGAAGGTGCCCACCAGGGGGGCGGTGACCAGCTCTCCCTCCGGGACCTTGTCCTGGGGGGCGGGCTGCTCCGCCGGGGCGGGGGCCGCCATGACGGGAGCGGAGGCGGCCGGCGAGACCGCGATCTCCCGGCACAGGACGAGGGATTCGTCCTTCCGCGTCCACTCCAGCCGGGTCAGGCCGCTGGCCTGGAACCGCCCCATCAGCTCATAGATCTGCTCAAGCTCCATCACTGACGCCGGACCCTTCTTACTGCTTCTTGCTGGTCAGGTAGTCGATGATGTCCTGAACGGTCTTGATGTTCTCCATGTCCTCGTCGGCGATGCCCACACCGAAGGCGTCCTCAAAGGCCATGGACAGCTCCACCGCCTCCAGGGAGTCGGCCTCCAGATCCTCGTACAGGTTGGTCTCGGGCTTCACGTCCTCCTGGTCGCAGCTGATGGTGTTGACGATGATGTCGCGCACATTCTCAAAGGTGATCTCCATAATTCAAAACTCCTTTTGTGATTCGACTTTTTTCTCATACATTTTATCTAAAATATTTTAGGTAAAATGCTTGATAGTATTATATCGGGCCCGGCCAAAAAGTCAAGGGGCAGTTCCAGGCCCAATTTCCCAAAATTGGACCGGACTGCCCCTTGGTTTTTTCTCATTTCTCCAATTTTTCGGGGGAGGCCCCGCGCTCACCGGTTCCAGGCCCGGCAGAAGCGGATCGCCTCCTCCAGCAGAGGGGAGGCGGCGTCCTTCCGCCAGGCCACCCCCACTTCCTTCCGGATGGGCTCCTTCAGCTTCAGCTCCACCACCCCGTCCACCGCGTGGGATTTGAACTCCTCCGAGGGGAGGAAGGCCACCCCCAGGCCGCCCCGGACCATGTACAGCCCGGTGGTGGGGCTGCTGGACCGGCAGACGATCTCGGGCTCGAAGCCCGCCCGGCGGCAGGCCTCCAGGCACAGCTGGGCGGCCACCTGTCCCGTCTGGTGGAAGATGAACTTCTCCCCCCGCAGGTCCCGCAGGCTGACCGTCCCCGCCCGGGCCAGGGGATGGAGGCGGGAGACCGCCAGAGAGTACCGGTCCTCCCCCAGCTTGGCAAACTCCAGCCCAGCGGGCAGCCCCCCCTCGGGCAGATTCACAAAGGCCAGGTCGATCCGCCGCTCCAGCAGCAGCTCGACCAGGCGGTAGGTGCCCTCCTGGAGGATGTTCACCGAGATGTCGGGGTAGCTGCTGCAGAAGGCGGATAGCATATCCCCGAAGTCAATGCACTGCAGGCTGGTGATGATACCCAGGGTGAGGGTACCTTTCCGCAGGCCGGCGTAGAGGGACATCTCCTCCTGGAGGGCCTGGGCGGCCCGGAGGATCTCCCGGGCCCGGGCCACAAATTCCCGGCCCGCCTGGGTGGGAACGGCCCCCTTGGAGCTCCGAGTGAACAGAGTCACCCCCAGCTCCTTCTCCAGCCGGGCGATCTGCTGGGACAGAGCGGGCTGTCCCACATGGCAGTTCTGGGCCGCCAGGGAGAAGTTCCCCGCGTCGGCCACCGCCAGCACATAGCACATGGTGTTCAGGTCCACGGTATCACCTCTTACTAAAAACTTGTCGCATGCCTCTGCAGCCGCGGCCGGCCACTTCTTCCCTTTCACTCCTCACTCGTACCTTTTGCGTGGCCTGCACGAGGGGAGATTTCGCCGCCTGCGGGCGGCGAGGACGGGGGATATTTCGCCGCTCCGGCGGCGAGTGACTTTGCCAACAGCGGCAAAGTCACCAAAGCGCCGTTTAGAAACCTACGGTTTCTAAAAATTTCC
>CALWYA010000185.1 GCA_944385645.1 uncultured Oscillospiraceae bacterium | reverse complement strand
GTCCGAAAAGTGCCGCTGGTAGCATTCTGGTATCCATCCCAGGAACTTCCAATTTTGAATTCCTTGCGCCCCAAGGGGTTGGGACCTGTTTTTGGTAGCCATTTGGTAGCCACGGGGGGTAAAATGCTACCAAAATCGGGCGGGATGGATAAACATTCGGCTGTTCTGCATGCGCCCGGAGACAGGGAGAGATCCGGGCGCCTCCGGACAGGCCTGTGCGGAATCTACGAAATTTTTTGGCACAGTTTGTACACCTTGACAGGGCTTCTGGTCGGGAGAGGAGCCGGTCCCTCCCGTTGGCCCGCGATTTTTCCGGCAGGATGGGCAATTTCTGGGAAAGCGGCGCCACCGGGGCAAAACACTATCACTTTTTGTGATAAGACTCTTCACAAATCAGGATTGGACTTTTTCTGCCCTCCGCCGTACACTAAAGCCATCAAAGGGGGAGCGGTCCGGGACCTCCGGCCCCCGCCAAAAGAAAGGACTGATTTTTGGTGAACCACAACTACTTTACCCAAAAGGATGTGGAGCGCCTGGAGAAGCAGGCCGTACAAATCCGCCACGACATCATCTCCATGATCCACGCGGCCAAGGCCGGACATCCCGGCGGCTCGCTGTCCGCGGTGGAGATGGTCACCGCCCTGTACTTCCACGTGCTGAACATCGACCCCAAGAACCCCAAGTGGGAGGACCGGGACCGGTTCATCCTCTCCAAGGGGCACTCCTGCCCGGTGCTGTACGCGGCGCTGGCCCGCCGGGGCTACTTTGACCCGGCCATCCTCAACACCCTGCGTCAGTATCACTCCATTCTCCAGGGCCACCCGGACATGAACAAGGTGCCCGGCATCGACATGACCGCCGGCTCCCTGGGCAACGGCTTGTCCGTGGGCGTGGGCATGGCCCTGTCGGGCAAGCTCCACCACCAGGACTACATGACCTATGTCATGCTGGGCGACGGCGAGATCCAGGAGGGCATGGTCTGGGAGGCCGCCATGGCTGCCAACCACCACGACCTGAAGAACCTGGTGGCCATCGTGGACTGCAACGGCGTCCAGATCAACGGCTGGGTCAACGAGATCATGACCGTGGAGCCCCTGGCCGACAAGTGGCGCGCCTTCGGCTGGAACGTGGTGGAGGTCAACGGCCACAACATGAAGGACGTGCTCACCGCGCTGCACACCGCCAAGACCATGCGGCACCCCACCGCCATCCTGATGCGCACCGTCAAGGGCAAGGGCGTCTCCTTCATGGAGGACGACTGCATCTGGCACGGTCAGGCTCCGGACGACGAGCAGATGGTCAAGGCCATCGCGGAAATTGACGTAGGAGGCGTAGTGTGATGGGAAAGACTCTGGCTACCCGGATGGCCTTCGGCCACGAGATCATCGAAATTGCCAAGACCAACCCCAACTTCGTGGTGTGCAATGCGGACACCAAGACCTGCGGGCTGGAGAAATTCGGCAAGTACTTCCCCGACCGGGAGTTCTCCTTCGGCATCGCTGAGCAGAACCTAGTGGGCGCCTCCGCGGGCATGGCCGCCTGCGGCAACAAGGTGTTCCTGGCTACCTTCGCGGTGTTCGCCTCCATGCGGGCCTGCGAGCAGGTGCGCACCTTCGTGTGCTACCCCAACCTGAACGTGACCATCATCGGCACCCACGCCGGCCTGCAGGTGGGCGGCGACGGCGCCACCCACGCCGCCATTGAGGACGTGGCCATCATGCGGGCCTTCCCCAACATGACGGTGGTACAGCCTGCCGATGCCGTGTCCGCCAAGGTCCTGGCCCACGCCGCCGTGGACTTCACCGGCCCCCTGTATGTGCGTCTGCACCGCAACCCGGTGCCCGACGTGTACGACCCCGAGACCTATCAGTTCGTCTGGGGCAAGGCCAACACCGTGGTGGACTACGGCACTGACATGACCATGATCGTCTCCGGCATCCTGCTGAAGAAGGCCCTGGACGCCGCTGCCATCCTGAAGGAGCAGGGCATCAAGGTCCGGGTGCTGGACATGGCCACCATCAAGCCTCTGGACAACGAGGCGGTCCTCAAGGCCGCCAAGGAGACGGGCGCTATCATGACCATCGAGGACCACACCATCTTCGGCGGCCTGGGTTCCGCCGTGGCCGAGGTCGTGGTGGAGCACTGCCCGGTGCCCATGCAGCGCATCGGCATCCAGGATCAGTTCGGCGAGTCCGGCGATCCGGAGCTGCTCTACCGGGATCACGGGATGGACGTGGACTCCATCGTGGCCAAGGCCAAGGCCCTGGTGGCCCGGAAGGGTTAATTCGTATTGTCACCTTTGAAGGAGGTTTTTCCCATGAAAGCGCCCCATGTGTGTATTTTACAGACCAGCTTCGCCAAGCGAGATGACACCATCGCCTTTTTGAAGGAGCGGGTCCCCGGCGTGCGGGTGGAGTTCATCACCGACAGCACCCTGCTGACCGATGTGCGGGCCGCCGGCGGCCCCACCCAGGCAGTCATCGACCGGATGACCCTCTACGCAAAGGCCGCCGAGATCTCCGGCGCCGATCTGATCGTCAACTCCTGCTCCACCGTGGGCGAGGTTGCCGACATCTACGCCAAAGAGGTCCGCGTGCCCGTCATGAAGATCGACCTGCCCATGGCCCAGGAGGCTGTGCGGCTGGGCACCAAGATCGCCCTGATTGCCACCCTGGAGACCACCCTGGGTCCCAGCCAGCGGCTCATCGAGAAGATCGGCGCCGAGCAGGGAAAGAAGATGGAGTGCACCCAGTACCTCCAGAACCCCGCCTGGGACGCCCTTCAGGCCGGTCACCCCGAGGAGCACAACCGCATCCTCATGGAGAGCATCCGGGAGCTGGACAAGATGGGCTATGACGCCATCGTGATGGCCCAGGTGTCCATGCGGGCTCTGCTGCCCGATCTCAAGGACGTGAAGACCCCCCTGCTGTGCAGCTTCTTCTCCGGCTATGGGGCCATCGCCGACAAGCTCAACGAGATCGCGGCAGAAAAGAACAAGTAAGTTCCTTCCCATACAGCCCCCTGGGGGCAAGCGCGTCTCCCCGCCGGGGAACCGGCGGTCCTGCAGCGCCCGGCGGGACCCCAAATGGAGAAGAGAGAGAAGACCCGGCGGGGAGCGCGCCAATCAATTTTGGATGTAAACGCGTGCCGTATCAACATCACAACTTTATCAAGGAGGAGACCTACATGAGCAAGAAACTGGGATATGCTCTGCTGGTAGACTACCTGGAGCGTCGAGGGGTCAC
>CALWYA010000184.1 GCA_944385645.1 uncultured Oscillospiraceae bacterium | reverse complement strand
AGGGCGGGCGCAAGCATCCCCACCAGGAGTTCATCCAGATCGACACCAAGAACATCCTGTTCATCTGCGGCGGCGCCTTCGACGGCATCGACAAGATCATCGAGAACCGCCTGGACAAGCGCTCCCTGGGCTTCGGCGCCCAGGTGCAGAGCCGGAAGGAGCGGGACGTGGGCCAGCTGATGCGGGAGGTACAGCCCCAGGATCTGCTGAAGTTCGGCATCATCCCCGAGCTGGTGGGCCGCCTGCCGGTGCTCACCACCCTGGAGTCCCTGGACCGGGCCCAGATGGTCCGCATCCTCACCGAGCCCAAGAACGCCCTGGTGAAGCAGTACCAGAAGCTGATGGAGTACGACCAGGTGGAGCTGGAGTTTGCCCCGGAGGCCCTGGAGGCCGCCGCCGACCGGGCGGTGGAGCGGGGCATCGGCGCCCGCGGCCTGCGGGCGGTGCTGGAGGAGGTCATGACCCGCGTCATGTACCAGGTCCCCTCCGACCCCACCATCGTCAAGGTGACCATCACTGCCCCCTGCATCACCGACGGGGCACAGCCCGAGCTGGTCCGGGACCCGGCGCGCACCCAGCGGCCCAAGCTGGGCCGGGCAGCCCTTCAGGCCGACCGCTCCCGGGCCCCCAGCGCCAGCTGAGCGCCCGTTCCAACAATCACACAGGCGCCCCGCGGTCTCCCCGGAACGGCGGGAGCCGGGGGCGCCTTTTTCGATCCCTGAGAGGAAGTGTACCACAATGAGCAAAAACCAAGAGTGGGAGGTGCTCCACACCAGCACCATGCCCGTCATCGCCCTGCGGGGGCTGACGGTGTTTCCCAACGTCCTGATCCACTTCGAGGTGGCCCGGGACATCTCCATCAAGGCGCTGGAGACCGCCATGAGCGCGGGCAGTCCGGTGTTCCTGGTGGGCCAGAAGGACATCTCGGTGGAGGAGCCCGGACTGGACGACCTGTACCAGGTGGGCACCGTCGCCAGCGTCCGGCAGATCCTGCGTATGCCCGGCGACAATGTGCGGGTGATGGTGGAGGGCCAGGGCCGGGGCCGGCTGCTCCAGCTGCTGCGCACCGAGCCCCACCTGGAGGCCCAGGTCCAGGAGATCCCCGACCAGGAGGAGAGCGGCCGGCGCACCGCCCGGACCGAGGCCCTCATGCGCTCCACCTACGAGCTGTTCCAGCAGTACGCCGAGCTGGCCCCCAAGATGTCCCCTGACCTGATGGTCCACGTGCTGGCCAGCCAGGAGCCCGGCCACATCGCCGACTATATCGCCCAGAACATCCCCATGCGCAACAGCGACAAGCAGGCCATCCTGGAGGAGCTGCGCCCGGTGCGCCGGCTTCGGAAGCTCCACAAGCTGCTGGAGCGGGAGGTGGAGATCCTGGCCCTGGACAATGAGATCCAGACCAAGGCCAGGGAACAGATGGCGGGCAACCAGCGGGACTACTACCTGCGGGAGCAGCTCAAGGCCATCCAGAACGAGCTGGGCGAGGGCGAGGGGGCCGACGAGATCGAGGAGTACCGCCAGAAGATTGCCCAGGCCGACCTGCCCGACGAGGTGCGGGAGAAGCTGAACAAGGAGCTGGGCCGCCTGGCCAAGCAGACCTACGGCTCCTCCGAGGGCACCGTCCTGCGCAACTATCTGGACGTGTGCCTGGAGCTGCCCTGGGGGGTCACCACCAAGGAGAAGGTGAGCGTGGCCGCCGTGCGCCGGGCCCTGGACGCCGACCACTACGGCCTGCAGAAGGTCAAGGAGCGCATCCTGGAGTTCCTGGCCGTCAAGCAGCTCGCCCCCGAGCTGAAGGGGCAGATCATCTGCCTGGTGGGCCCCCCGGGGGTGGGCAAGACCTCCATTGCCATGTCGGTGGCCCGGGCCATGAACCGGAAGCTGGCCCGCATCTCCCTGGGCGGCGTCAGCGACGAGGCCGAGATCCGGGGCCACCGGAAGACCTACGTGGGGGCCATGCCCGGCCGCATCATCTCCGCCATCAGCCAGGCGGGCAGCCGCAACCCCCTGATCCTGCTGGACGAGATCGACAAGCTGGGCGAAGACCACCGGGGCGACCCGGCCTCCGCCCTGCTGGAGGTGCTGGACGGGGAGCAGAACGCCGCCTTCCGGGACAACTTCCTGGAGCTCCCCTTCGACCTGTCCGAGGTCATGTTCATCACCACCGCCAACACCACCGACACCATCCCCCGGCCCCTGCTGGACCGGATGGAGGTCATCGAGCTGGGCAGCTACACCGACGAGGAGAAGCTGCAGATCGCCAAGCGCCACCTGATCCCCAAGGAGCTCAAGCGCCACGGCCTCGCCCGGCAGCAGCTGCGCCTCACCGACGGGGCCATCCGCACCATCCTCTCGGCCTATACCCGGGAGTCCGGGGTCCGGGTGCTGGAGCGGCGGATCGCCGCCATCTGCCGGAAGGCCGCCATGAAGCTGGTGGAGGGGAAGGCCCAGGCGGTCCGGGTCACCGAGCGGGACCTGGAGGAGTATCTGGGCGCCCCCCGGTACTACCCCGAGCGGCAGGCGCTGGAGGAGCGCGTCGGCGTGGTCAACGGCCTGGCCTGGACCAGCGTGGGCGGCGAGCTGCTGGAGGTGGAGGTCAACGTGGTCCCCGGCACCGGCCGGCTGGAGCTCACCGGCAACCTGGGGGACGTGATGAAGGAGTCCGCCCACGCCGCCCTGAGCTATCTGCGCAGCCAGGCCGACCGGCTGGGCCTGCCCGCCGACTTCTATAAGGAGAAGGACATCCACATCCACTTCCCCGAGGGGGCCGTCCCCAAGGACGGACCCTCCGCCGGCATCGCCATCACCACCGCCCTCACCTCCGCCCTCACCGGCTGCCCGGTGCGCCGGGGGATCGCCATGACCGGCGAGGTCACCCTCCGGGGCCGGGTGCTGCCCATCGGCGGCCTGCGGGAGAAGACCATGGCCGCCTTCCGCAACGGCATCAAGACAGTGATCCTCCCCGCCGACAACGCCAAGGACCTGGAGGAGATCGACCAGACCGTCCGCCGGGCGCTGCAGTTCGTCCTGGTGGAGCGGGCCGACCAGGTGCTTTCCGCCGCCCTGAACCGCCCCGCCCAGGCGGTGGAGCTGCCCCGCAAGGCGGGGGATGGAGGAGGAGAGTCCGTGGACCTCGCCGCCGCCCCCCAAGTGAAGCGCCGGGCGCCCCGCCCCCGGCAGTAAGGAGGGAGCCATGAGCGTCAATCTCCACAACGCCCAGTTCGTCCTGTCCGCCGTCTCCCCCAAGGACTTCCTGGACGACGGCCTGCC
>CALWYA010000183.1 GCA_944385645.1 uncultured Oscillospiraceae bacterium | reverse complement strand
TCGATGATGACGGTGGCGTTGCCGGCGCCGGAGCCGTAGGCGGGCACGCCGGAGGAGTAGGCGGACTTGACCATGGGACGGCCGCCGGTGGCGATGACCAGGTCGCAGCGCTTCATCAGCTCCTGGGTCAGGGTGATGCTGGGCTCCTCGATGCCCTGGATGATGTCGGCGGGAGCGCCCTCGCGCACCAGGGTCTCACGGATGATGTTGATGCACTTGTTGGTGGTCTTCTTGGCGCGGGGGTGGGGGCTGCAGATGATGACGTCGCGGGCCTTGATGGCGTAGATCACCTGGCCGGCGGGGGTCAGGCAGGGGTTGGTGGTGGGCACCAGGGAGGCGATGACGCCCACGGGCTTGGCATACTTCACGATGCCCTTCTCGGGGATCTCCTCGATCACGCCCACGCTCTTCTGCCGCAGGCAGTCGCGCAGGATCAGCTTGATCTTGTTGCGCTTGTTGCGCTTGGTGACCTTGTCGCCCAGACCGGTCTCGTCCACGGCCTCGTCGGACAGGTTGGCCCACACCTTCATGTCCACCACAGCGGCGGCCACGGCCTGGCACAGGCGGTCCACACGGGCCTGGTCATAGGTGGCGATGATGTCGGCGGCCTTCCGGGCCTTGGCCACCATCTCGTCCAGCATCGCGATCTGCTCAGGGGTAACTTCTTTTGCCATAACCAATACACTCCTTTTTCATAAGTTTTACATGTTCTGGTTATTGGGTCACTTTCTGCGTTTATTGTACCTCCGCCCCCCGGCAAAGTCAAATACCAGCTTTCTCTTGAATGATAGATTTCCTCTATTATTGTCCGGCCCCTCCCACGGTTTTTAGGCAGGACGCACAAAAACCGGGCCGTTCCATTGTGCAATGGGCCCGCTCGTCAGTCCCGCTCCTCCGGCGCGCTCCCGCCCTTCCCAGGGCGACGGAACGCGCCGATAAAATTTTGAACCCGGGCACACAAAATGAACTGGTGAGACTTGCCAAGGGGGCGGGTTTGCGCTACAATATAGAGAGATTCTATGGAGCCGGAGGGATCCCTCTATGACCTTGTTACAGCTTCAATACTTCAAGACCCTGGCCCACGTCCTGCACTATACCCAGGCCGCCGCCGAGCTGCACATCGCCCAGCCCAGCCTGAGCTACTCCATCAAGGAGCTGGAGAAGGAGCTGGGCGTCAAGCTCTTCGAAAAGGACAGCCGACACGTCCGGCTGACCATCTACGGAGAGCAGTTCCTGCCCTACGCCGAGCGGGCTCTGGGCATGATTGACGAGGGGGTCAGCGTACTGCAGCAGATGGCGGGCTCGGCCCAGCAGATCGTCCGCCTGGGCTATTTCCACTCCATCTCCGCCTCCCTCATCCCCTCTCTGATGCTGGGCATCTACGGCCAGGACAAGAACCAGAACATCCGCTTCCAGTTCATGGAGGCCCCCTCCTTCGACCTGTTCCAGCAGCTGAAGAAGGGCAACCTGGACGCGGCCTTCTGCCTTCACCAGGACGAGGAGCTGGAGTCGGTGGTCATCATGCGGCAGCCCCTGTACCTGGCGGTGCCGGAGCACCACCCCCTGGCCAAGCGGGACTCAGTGCGCTTCGAGGACTTCGCCCAGGAGCCCTGCGTCACCCTGGACAAGCCCAGCAGTCTGCGCACCCAGCTGGACAAGATCTACGCCGACCACGGGGTAACCCCCAACGTGGTCTTCGAGGTGCGGGAGTGCAACGCCGCCCTCCAGTACGTGGCTCTGCGCTTCGGGGTGGCCGTTCTGCCCCAGGTGCCCGCCATGGAGAATGAGAAGGTGGTGGTCATCCCCATCCAGGACGAGAGCCACGCCTTCGTGCGCACCGTCTACTTCTCCTGGGTGAAGAACCGCCCCCTCTCCCCCGCCGTGCGCCGGGTGCGGGACTACATCGTCCAGCGGTACGCCGAGCCCAAGCCGTGATCGGCGCTCATACGCCAACAGAGAACTGACGCCGCTGAGGATGGGCCGCCTCGTGCCCTGTCCCCGGCGGCGGTCTCCATACGGGACCCGATCTCACAGGGAGGAGGGGCGCCAACCATGTCCCAGACCACCAAGCGGGCCTTGGCCGCGTCGCTGAAAAAGCTGCTGGCCCAAAAGCCCCTGTCCAAGATCACCATTGCCGACATCACCGAGGACTGCGGCATCAACCGCATGACCTTCTACTACCACTTTCAGGACATCTACGACCTGATCGACTGGATCTGTCAGGAGGAGGGGGGACGGGCCCTCCAGGGCCGGAAGGACTACGCTACCTGGCAGGAGGGCTTCACGGCCCTGTGCCGAACGGTGGTGGAAAACCGGGCCTTTATCGAGGGGGTCTACCACTCGGTCCAGCGGGAACAGATCGAGACCTACCTCTACCGCATGGTCTATGGTCTGCTCATCGACGTGGTCCGGGAGCTGTCCGGGCCCTACTCCATCTCCCGGGAGGACCAGGAGTACATCACCAATTTCTACAAGTACGCCTTTGTGGGCGTCATGCTGGACTGGGTGCGCCGGGGGATGCGGGAACCGCCGGAGGCGGTGGTGGGCCGGGTCAGCCGCATGACCCGGGGACAGCTGCTCTCCGCCATCCAGAACATGGAGGCCGGCCCCGGCCCATCAGCCGAGGCCAAATGATAAAACTTTTGACACTGTGCCCCGGATGATGCAAATTGCATCATCCGGGGCCTTTTGTTTATGGTGGAAGGGGACGCTTTCCCTTACAATAGGGCTATCCAAATCAAAGGAGGCTGCTGTTTATGTACTATTCCAGCGGAAACTATGAGGCGTTCGTCCACCCCCGCAGGCCCGAGGGCGTGGAGCGCAAGTCCGCCTACATCGTGGGCACCGGCCTGGCCGCCCTCACCGCCGCCTGCTATCTGGTGCGGGACGGACAGATGCCCGGCCGGCACATCCACATCTTCGAGAAGGATCCCATCCCGGGCGGGGCCTGCGACGGCTGGGAGTACCCCGGTCTGGGCTACGTCATGCGGGGCGGCCGGGAGATGGACAACCACTTCGAGGTGATGTGGGACCTGTTCCGCTCCATCCCCTCCATCGAGACCCCGGAGCAGACCGTCCTGGACGAGTACTACTACCTGAACAAGCGGGACCCCAACTACTCCCTGTGCCGGGCCACGGTGGACCGGGGCCAGGACGCCCGCACCGACGGGAAGTTCGGCCTGTCCGACCAGGGGGCCATGGAGATCATGCGGCTGTTCTTCACCCCCGACGAGGAGCTCTACGACCGGCCCATCACCGACTTCTTCAGCGACGAGGTGCTCTCCTCCAACTT
>CALWYA010000182.1 GCA_944385645.1 uncultured Oscillospiraceae bacterium | reverse complement strand
CCTACGGCAACCGCCACTATGACGACGCCCTGGCCCAGATGAAGCGGCTGATGGGGGAGAGGGGCTTTCGCTGCGCGGGGGCCGCTGCCGTCATCACCCCCCACATCTTTGCCCCCACCCTGGGGGTGGGCCGGCCAGACGGAGCGGACCGGGAGGTCTTGGCGTCCTTTGCCCGGGCGGTCCGGGAGAAGCTGGCGGGGGCGGACTGGGCCGAGGCCCAGGTCCCCGGCAATCCCGACCCCGCCCCCAAGCCGGCGGTGCCGGTACAGAAGGACCGGGACTGGGACATCTGCCTGGGCTGCGGCTTCTGCGCCCAGGTGTGCCCCACCGGGGCCATGGACCGGCAGAGCCTGCTGTGGGACGATGAGAAGTGTATCAGCTGTATGTCCTGCGTGGCCCGCTGCCCCGTAGGGGCCCTGGGCTACAACTCCTCCGCCCTGGCCGCCCGGCTGACCGAGAAGTTCTCCCAGCCCCGGCCGGTGGAGACCTTTGTGTGACGGCCCCAGCGGCGGAAGGGAGCGCGCGATGAGACGGATTCTGATGCTGGCCACCGGGGGGACCATCGCCTCCAAGGAGAGCGGGCAGGGGCTGAGCCCCGCCATCACCTCGGAGGAGATCCTGAGCTACCTGCCCCGGCTGGGGGAGCTGTGCCGGGTGGAGGCCGTCCAGCTGATGAACCTGGACAGCACCAACATCGGCCCCGGCCACTGGCTGGAGATGGCCGCCGCTATTGAGCGCAATTATGAGGCGTACGACGGCTTTGTGCTCACCCACGGCACCGACACCATGGCCTACACCGCCGCCGCCCTGTCCTATCTGATTCAGGACTCCCCCAAGCCCATCGTCATCACCGGCTCCCAGAAGTCCATCTGCCTGGACGACACCGACGCCCGGCGCAACCTGTACGACAGCTTTCTCTACGCCGCCGACCGGGACTCCCACGAGGTGAGCCTCGTCTTTGACGGCCGGGTCATCCTGGGGACCCGGGCCCGGAAGGAGCGCAGCAAAAGCTATAACGCCTTCTCCAGCGTGGACTACCCGGAGGTGGCCGTCATCCGAGACGGGAGGCTCATCCGCTATCTGGCCCCCCGGAGCTATCTCCCCGGCATCCGCCCCTCCTTCTATCACCGCCTGGAGGACCGGGTGCTGCTGCTCACCCTGATCCCCGGCATGGGGGCGGAGGGGCTGCGGCTGCTGAAGGACAGCTATCAGGCGGTCATCCTCCAGTCCTTTGGAGTGGGCGGCCTGCCCGGCGGGGACAGCGGCCCCCTGGCCCAGGCCATCGGCGAGTGGCTGGAGGCGGGGCGGACCATTGTGATGATGACCCAGGTCCCCTATGAGGGGAGCGACATGTCGGTCTATCAGGTGGGACAGCGGGTCAAGGAGAAGTTCCGCCTGATGGAGACCTATAACATGACGCTGGAGGCGGCCGCCGCCAAGCTCATGTGGATTTTGGGACAGACCGACCGGCCGGAGGAGATCCGGGCGCTGTTTTACCGCCCGGTCCAGTGGGATCTGATCCGGTGAAAACCATAAGAGAGGAGGCGGTCCCCATGCGGCTGCGGAGCAGACTGGCGGGGCTTGCCCTGCTGACCCTGGCGCTGTGCGCCCTGCTGGCTTTGCCGGCGGGGGCCGCCAGCGAGACCTATACCACCACGGTGCTCTTTACCCACGACCTGCACTCCCACTTCCTGCCCCAGAGCGACGGGGAGGGGGGAGAGACGGGGGGGTACGCCCGGCTGATGACCGCCCTGGAGCGGGAGCGGGCCGAGCACCCGGACGCCCTGACTCTGGACGCCGGGGATTTCTCCATCGGCTCCCTGATCCAGGCGCTGTACACCACCCAGGCCCCCGAGCTGCGCACCATGGGGGCCATGGGCTATGACGCCGCCACCGCCGGCAACCACGAGTTCGACCACGAGGGGAGCGGCTTTGCCGACATGCTCACCGCCGCCGTCTCCAGCGGCGACCGGCTGCCCGCCCTGCTCATGGCCAACTACGCCCCCGCCCCGGACAATCCGGACGCATTGGACATCCGCCGGGCCATGTCCGCCGCCGGGGTGCGGGAGTATATGCTTCTGGAGCGGGGCGGGGTGACCTACGGCATCTTCGGTCTGATGGGGGAGGAGTCCCACTCCTACGCCCCCGCCTCCGGCTTCGCCCTGGCCGACCCGGTCCAGAGCGCCCAGCGGTGCGTGGATGCCCTGGAGGCCCAGGGGGCCCAGTTCATCATCTGCCTGTCCCACAGCGGCACCGACGAGAAGAAAAAGGACTCCGAGGACGAGCAGCTGGCCCAGGCGGTGGAGGGCATCGACCTGATCATCTCGGGCCACAGTCACACCACCCTGACCCAGCCCATCCTGGTGGAGGACACCTATATCGTCTCCGCCGGCCCCTACTGCCAGAACCTGGGCTCCATCACCCTGTCCTGGACGGCGGGCGGGGAGAAGACCCTGACGGACTACCGCCTGATCCCCATCGACGAGACCCTGCCCGAGGACCCGGGGATCGCCGCTCTGGTGGACCAGTGGAAGGGGCAGGTGGACGCCGCCTACCTGGGCCGGTACGGCCTGACCTATGACCAGGTGCTCACCACCAGCGGCTTCTCCCTGGACACGCCGGCCTCTGGGGTCCAGGAGGGGAACGCCCTGGGGGAGCTGGTGGCCGACGCCTTCCTGTGGACCATGGAGGAGCTGGACCTGGCGGGGGACGGGCCCCTGGTGGCCGTCACCGCCGACGGGGTGCTCCGGGCCCCCCTGCCCGCCGGGGAGCTCACCACCTCCCAGGCCTTCGACGTGCTGTCCATGGGGGTGGGGGAGGACGGCACCTCCGGCTACCCCCTGGTGTCCTGTTACCTCACCGGCGAGGAGCTGCGTGCGGTGGCCGAGATCGACGCCTCGGTGACCCCCCTGATGCCCGAGGCCCAGCTGTATGCCTCCGGCCTGGAGTATTCCTTCAACCCCCACCGGATGATCTTCGACCGGGTCTTTGACGCCAGTCTCTACCACGCCTCCGGCGGGGAGCGGTTCCGGGAGCCCATTGACGACGACCGGCTCTATCAGGTGGTCACTGGGATGTACCTGGCCCAGATGCTCACCACCGTGGAGGAGAAGTCCTTCGGCCTGATCTCCCTGACCCCCAAGAACGCCGACGGTCAGCCCATCACCGACTTTTCCCAGTATGTGGTCCGGGACGCCGGCGGCGGCGAGATCAAGGAGTGGTACGCCCTGGCCGCCTATCTCCAGCACTTCGGGGCGGACGGCCTGCCGGACCGATACGCCCAGCCCGACGGCCGCAAG
>CALWYA010000181.1 GCA_944385645.1 uncultured Oscillospiraceae bacterium | reverse complement strand
ATCGCCATGATCATGGCCCGGGGCACCAAGCTGTCCGTCTTTGACGAGCCGGAGGCGGGCATCGACCTGTGGTCCTTCTCCAACCTCATCCAGGTGTTCGAGCACCTCCACGAGAAGATCAACGGCTCCATCCTCATCATCTCCCACCAGGAGCGCATCCTGAACATCGCCGACCGGATCATCGTCCTGGCCGACGGCCAGGTGCAGCAGGACGGCGCCCGGAAGGACGTCCTCCCCGGCCTGCTGGGGGAGACCGGCGGGGTGTGCAGCGCCCTGAGCGACAAGGTGCGGTAAACCCATCCTTTGCAGGGCGGGGGCTTGCCCCCGCCGTTCAGCCAGGAACCGCTGTCCAGACGGCGGGGACTGTAGGGGCGCACCTATGTGTGCGCCCGGGGAACGATTTTATGCCGGCGGAAGGGCGGACACACAGGTCCGCCCCTACGGACGGATTTTACAGAAGGAGACAGAACCATGGACGCCATTCAAAAGAGTTTGCTGGAGCAGGTGGCCGAGCTCCACGAGGTCCCCGAGGGGGCCTATAACATCCGGGCCAACGGCAAGTCCGCCGCCCGGAACACCACCGCCAACATCGACATCGTGTCCAAGCCGGACAAGGACGGCATCGACATCCTCATCAAGCCGGGCACCCGGCGGGAGAGCGTCCACATCCCCGTGGTCCTCAGCGAGAGCGGCCTGACCGAGACGGTGTACAACGACTTCTACATCGGGGACGACTGCGACGTGACCATCGTGGCCGGCTGCGGCATCCACAACTGCGGGGTGCAGAACTCGGAGCACTCGGGCATCCACTCCTTCCACGTGGGCAAGCGGTCCAGGGTCCGCTATGTGGAGCGGCACTACGGCGAGGGGGACGGCCGGGGGGAGAACATCATGAACCCCACCACCGTGGTGGAGATGGACGAGGACAGCTATCTGGAGATGGAGACCACCCAGATCAAGGGGGTGGACTCCACCGTGCGCACCACCAGCGCCAAGCTGGGCCCCCGGGCCACCCTGATCATCAAGGAGAAGGTGATGACCCACGGCCATCAGCTGGCCAAGTCCGACTTCACGGTGGACCTGGACGGGGACGGCTGCCACACCAACGTCATCTCCCGGTCGGTGGCCCGGGACCAGTCCAGGCAGGTGTTCCTGGCCCGGATCAACGGCAACGCCCGCTGCCACGGCCACTCCGAGTGCGACGCCATCATCATGGACCAGGGGGTGGTGGCCGCCATCCCGGAGGTCACCGCCAACTGCGTGGACGCCGAGCTCATCCACGAGGCGGCCATCGGCAAGATCGCCGGGGAGCAGCTCACCAAGCTGATGACCCTGGGCCTCACCGAGAAGGAGGCCGAGGAGCAGATCGTCAACGGCTTCCTGAAATAAGTTGGCAAGAAAAACACAGCGCCCGGACCGGAAGGTCCGGGCGCTGCTGCTGTCAGAGCCGCTTACAGGAACAGGGCCAGCACCGAGGTGAGGATCCCGCATACGCACAGGGAGACCGAGCTCATGGCCCCCTGGAGCGGGCCGATCTCCAGGGCCCGGGAGGTGCCCAGGGCGTGGCTGGAGGCCCCGATGCCCACCCCCTGGGCGATGGGGTCGGTGACCCGGAACAGCCGGGCGAAAAGGGGAGAGAACAGGGCCCCCGTCAGCCCGGCGGCGATGACGGCGGTCGCGGCGATGCTGCGGATGCCGCCGCCGCTGTCGGCGATGGCCACGGCGATGGCGGTGGTGACGCTCTTGGGCAGCAGGGAGGCGGCGATCTCCGGCTCCACCGCCATCAGCCGGCACAGGAGGAGGACCGAGCCCACGCTGGTGAGACAGCCCGCCAGACAGCCGGCCAGCACCGGGAGGAAGTGCGCTTTCAGCAACTGCCGCTGGCGGTAGATGTTCAGGGCCAGCACGGCGGTGGCAGGGCCCAGGAACAGGGAGATCAGCGCCCCGCCCCGGTCATAGTCGGCGTGGGGGATGTGAAAGACGGTGAGGAACAGGATGATCAGGGCGGTGGCCACCACCAGGGGGTTGCACAGGAGCAGCCCCGTCTTTTTCTGGATCCAGAGCCCGGCCCACCAGGCCAGACAGCTGATGGCCAGCCCGAAGAGGGGGGAGGAGAGCATGGTCTCGATCATGGCTTCTCCTCCTTGTCCCGCCCCCGGCCCAGGAGGAGCTGGACCGTCCAGGCGGTGACGGCGTACACCAGGGGGGTGGTCAGCAGGGAGATGATCAGGAAGGGCAGCAGGACCCGGGAGAGGGTCTCCCAGTGCTCGATCAGCCCCACGCAGGCCGGCACGAAGAAAATGGCCATGTTGCGGGTGAAGAAGTCGCACACCCGGCCGATGTGCCGCTCCTTCAAGACGCCGGTGAGCAGCAGGGCCAGCAGGAGCAGCAGGCTCAGCACGCTGGCCGGAAAGGGGAAGGGCAGCAGGGCGGCCAGCCCCTCGCACAGCAGACACAGCCCCAGGATAATGGCGATCTCGCCGAGAATTGGCATGATGGATGTTCACCTCTGGATAAAAAGTGGGCCTGCGGGGCCCTGACGCAGAGTCGGCCCCGCGGGGCCGACCTTTAGTTCCTTCGGGCGCTCCGTCCCACCAGGAAGTCCAGCGTCACCTGGTAGAAGTCCGCCATCTGCACCAGGGTGGAGGCGTCCGGCTCGCGTTCCCCGGTTTCATACCGGCGGTAAGTAATATAGACCAGCCCCATCCCCTTGGCTGCCTCTGTCTGAGTGATATGGTGCTCTTTCCGCAGAAGTTGCAGACGCTCAGGCAGCTTTGTCATGAAAATTCCTCCCTGACAAATCAATGCAGACACATTATAATCGAAAAGAACCAAATGGATAAATATAAAGGATAAAATAAATCCGAACAGATAAGAAATGGGGGCTGACCGTGAACGATCTGATCCGCTGGATGTGTCTCTACGCCCAGGAGCGCCGCATGGACGGCCTGTGGAGCGACCCGGAGTACCGGGCCTGCAATCAGGTCTCCACCGCCTGTATCGAGGCACTGGAGGAACAGCTGGACGGGGAGGGGAGAAAACGGCTGCGGGTACTGCTGGACCAGACGGCCTTCCAGAGCGGCCTGGAGCAGGAGTATCTCTTCCGGGCGGCCCTGTCCGTGGCCTGGGAACTGGGGGAACAGCTGCGGCCCGCTCCGTCACGGCTTGCGCCGTGACAGTGCCCCTTTTGGGGGAGCCATGATGGGACCCGCCGCGGGCCGATGGGATCACCGGACCCTACGAGTGGCAGCGGGCCGAATGTTTCGTAGGGGCGGCCCCATGTGGCCGCCCGGTCTCTCCCTCCGTCATTTGC
>CALWYA010000180.1 GCA_944385645.1 uncultured Oscillospiraceae bacterium | reverse complement strand
CCTCCACACCCACATCGCCCGCTTGGGGGGCCGGCGGTTCTGCTGTTTGGATGAAAATACCAGATCAATCGAAAAAAACTAGAAAATTGCACAAAATTTTCAATCCCCTCTTGATTTTTCGTGCCGAGCTGCTATACTAAAGGCATAAAGAAACCGTTAAGACATGGATGGGCATTGACAATATCCCGTTAAGCTCCAAGGAGGTGAAACAAATGACCGGAGGGGCGATGCTGCTGATCGCTGTGGCGGTGCTGCTGGTAATTGGCGTGGTTGCGAGCAATCTCAAGAAAAAATGAGTCCCGCGTCTGCGGGGGCCCGGCGGATCAGGAGAGAGTTTCGCCGGGGCCGACAGAGGGAAGACGACAGGGCGGCCGCCGGAGGGCGGCCGCCTTTGTCGCAGTCGGAACTGTGACCCAGTCACGGAACCGGCGGCGAAAATGGGGTAAACTGTCCACGTCAAAGGGAATTATGACATAGAAGCCGACAGGCGGCATACAATAGGCAGGTGAGAAGCATGAACTATGACATTTTGATCCTGGGCTCCGGCCCGGCGGGGCTGGCGGCGGCGGTGGCCGCCCGGGGCCGGGACAAGCGCGTGCTGGTGATCGGCAACCGCTGGCAGGACAGCCCCCTGGCCAGGGCGGAGCGGGTGGACAACTACCTGGGTCTGCCCGGCCGCACCGGGGCGCAGCTGCTGGAGGAGTTCGCCTCCCACGCCGCGGCGGCCGGGGCCGACTTCGCGGTGGGCAGGGCCATCTCCATCCTGCCCTGGGAGGGCTTCGCCGTCACGGTGGGCAGTCAGGTGTACCAGGGGAAGGCCCTGATCCTGGCCCCCGGGGTGGTCCGGCAGGCCAAGTACCCCGGGGAGGAGACCTACCTGGGCCGGGGGGTGAGCTACTGCGCCACCTGCGACGGGATGCTCTATCGGAACCGCCCGGTGATCGTGGTGGGCCGCGCCCCCGACGCCCCCCACGAGGCCAACTACCTGAAGAGCATCGGCTGTCAGGTGACCTACGTCTCCCCCCAGGCCCCGGAGGGTCTGGACCCGGCCATCCCCTATGTGAAGGCGGGAAGGCTGGCCGTGAAGGGGGAGGGGGCGGTCACCGGCCTGGAGGCCGACGGAGCTCTGCTCCCCTGCGCCGGGGTGTTCATCCTCCGGCAGACGGTGGCCCCCACCGATCTGCTGCCCACCCTGGAGACCGAGGACGGCTATATCCGGGTGGACCGCTCCATGGCCGCCAGTATGGCCGGGGTGTTCGCCGCCGGCGACTGCACCGGCGGCCCCCTCCAGGTGGCCAAGGCGGTGGGGGAGGGCCACGTGGCCGCCCTGTCCGCCTGCGAGTACCTGGACGGAGATCCCAATACTTGAGAGAGAACCCATGAAATTTTGAACCGACAGAAAGGAAGAACGACAATGATCCAGTTCAACAAAGAGAGCTTCGACAAGGCCCTGGGCGAGGGCAAGCTGATGATGGTGGACTTCTGGGCCGACTGGTGCGGCCCCTGCCGGATGCTGGCCCCGGTGATCGACCAGCTGGCCGAGCGGTACGAGGGCAAGGTGGTCTCCGGCAAGGTCAACGTAGACGACGAGCAGGAGCTGGCCATCCGCTACGGCGTCATGTCCATCCCCACCGTCATCTTCTTCAAGGACGGCAAGGAGATCGACCGGAAGGTGGGCGTCATGCCCGGGGACGCCTTCGTCCAGACCCTGGAGAAAAACCTGTAAGCGGATCAGAGCAGGCACGCGGCCCGCGCCCCGTTCGGGGCGCGGGCTTTGCCGTATCTGTGTCAACTGGTCCAGTCCGTTAATCGGGGATTTTGCGGTGGATGCCCTGTCAAAAGGGAATTGACACAGGAGAGAAAATCGAGTATGCTAAAGCCAGCTATAGAACATTTGTTCTATAGCTGGCTTTTCCTTCTGGCCCCTCCTCCGCCGGAGAGCAGGGACAGCCGCCTCCGCTCCAGCGGTATGTCCCCCGGAAGCAGCCCAACCGAACGGGATCGGCGGTCCTCCCCCCTAACAGCCGCCGTCTCATCCACCCTCAGATAAGAAAAACGGCAACCCCTGACGGGGTCACCGTTTTTCTGGTGGAGGAGGGTGGATTCGAACCACCGAAGCTAACGCAACAGATTTACAGTCTGCCCCCTTTGGCCACTCGGGAACTCCTCCGTATTCAGTTGGAGCTGGTGGACGGATTCGAACCCCCGACCTGCTGATTACAAATCAGCTGCTCTACCGGCTGAGCTACACCAGCACATGGCGGCTGTCCAACAGCAAGCGATATTATAGCAAAGAAAGGGAGGCCTGTCAAGCATCAATCGAGAAAAATTTTTGCCGCCCCTCCGGGACGGCCAGCGGACCCCGCCCGCCTGGCTGTGCGCCCTGTGCGGGCAGGAGCAGTACCAGCGGGACCGCCCCACCCCCCGCCGGGGCAGGCTGATCTGTTCCCGGTGTCTGGAGCGGCTCCGAGAAGAAGAGGAGGAATGGATATGACCCTAGCCGAATTGTCGCTGGAGTACCGGGCCCACGCCCACGCCCTGGACCTGCGGATCTGCCAGCTGGAATATTGGATGGAGCAGTCGGACGACCCGGACCGGCGCTGTCAGCTCCAGAACCGGATCCGGATGCTGTCCGCCATGCTCCGGGAGGCCCGGGAGCTGGCGGTGCTCACCGAGCGCTACTATGACAGGGGGTATCGCCGGAATGCCAAATACACGATATAGAAAGGGCAAGTACTACGCCGCCGAGATGGCCATGTACAGCCGCCAGATGGCCGCCGACAACAGCCAGGAGATCAGCCGCCTCAAGCGCAACCTGATTCGGGCCCTCCAGGAGGACGTGACCCAGCGGCAGCGCCAGGCCCTGCTGCTCTACTACGCCGAGGGGCAGAACATGCGGGAGATCGGCGAGAAGCTGGGGGTGGACAAGTCCACCATCTCCCGCACCATCAAGCGGGGGGAGAAGCGGCTCCAGCGGTGCCTGCGCTACGGCGCGGAGGCCTACCTGCGGAACATGGAATGAAATCGTCCCCCCGCCCGGCTGGGCGGGGGGACGCGCGTCCTCTTACGCGGCGGAGAGGGCCAGCTCCTCCCGGGCCTCCCGCTCGCTGTCGGCGGAGAAGCAGAACCGCCCCGCCCCGTCATAGACCTCCACGTGCTCCCGCACCCAAACGATGCTGTACTCCATTGCGTTTCCGCTCCTTTCCTTGGTTTGTGCCCTGAGTATACTGCTTTTCAAGTCCTATAAACCGGACTTTTGTCGGGGCGGAACGGGGCCGGCGGCGGGCGCACAATGTGCGCCCCTACGGATCACAACGGACCTACAGAAGAGAGATTATTTGGGGCCCCCGCCGAAGCCCAGCGGCGACAGCCGCGGGTTCGGTGGGGAGAGTCGGAGCAGCGGAATGAGTGAGCTT
>CALWYA010000179.1 GCA_944385645.1 uncultured Oscillospiraceae bacterium | reverse complement strand
TCTTTTTCTACTCTTCTCCTCGCTTTAAGCTATTTTTTACCCCCGGCTTAGCCGGGGGTTGCCTTTGCTGCCACCAAAACGAAACCAGCCCCGCCGGATTCCGACGGGGCTGGTTCCATTCAATCCTCTTCGTCCTCCGGCAGGGTGTGCCAGTTGACGGGTTTTTGCGGGAACAGTCTGTGCTTGATCCGCTCCAGGATGCCGTCCACCAGGTGGAACCACAGGTGGCCCGCGGCGAGGAGGACGGTGAGCAGGACCAGGACGCCCCCCGCGAAGAGCAGCCACTCCATCCCTTATTTGGTGGCGTAGGTGTGTAGGAAGAAGTCCCGGAAGTCCTTCTCCTCCTGCTCCTGATCCACGTAGATATAGAGCTTCTCGTCCTCCAGCCAGCTGAAGGTTTTCAGGGCGGTATAGCCCTTCTGGTCGGGATAGATGACCAAACTGTCCATCATCTTCTCGTGGTAGGCTTTGAGGATGTCCGCCTTCCGCAGCACCTCCGGGTCGCCGCAGCCGGACAGGTCGGGCACGGTGGGTACCAGGACGACGGTGGGGTCGTCCTCCCGCCAGCCCACGATCAGGCTGGCAATGCTGGTCTTGCTGCCGTGGACCAGACCGTAGTTGAAGCGGCGCACATCCTCGGTGTAGCAGGCCAGCAGCCGATATTGGTCCCCGTTTTCCACCACCTGGTTGAACAGGGCGCGCATTTTCTCCTTGTTGGCCTGACTCTTTGCCTGGTCGATCTCAGGCCCCTTGAACAATTTTCCGAACAGCCCCATGACAAGCTCCTTTCGCCGTTGCCGGCATCGTTCTGATGATCCCGATCCTTTAGTGGGTTCCCGCTCCCGCGGGGGGCGGGAGCATGGGGGGAAGCTGGGAACACAACTTGGGATCGGGAATTCTAATAAATACTTTTCAAGTAAAAAGTATTTATAAGCCCAGTATAGCAGGGGAGCTGTCCTGTGTCAATAGGGATCACCCGGCCGCGTGTTGCCGGTGCAGGTCCTCCAGATAGTCGATGATCAGCTTCACCTGGAGGGACATGGTCTCCTCCTCCAGGCCGGGGGCGAAGGGGAGGGAGGCGTACAGGCGGGAGTGGTAGGCCAGCAGCAGGGTGCTGACCATGTTCTGGACCAGCTGGTACTCCTGCTGGCTGGCGGGGATGTCCCACAGGGCGAGGAGGGCGCGGTAAAACTCCGACAGCCCCTCCCAGAACTCCCGCTGCTCCTCCGGGGTCATGTGGCGGAACAGGTGCTGCACATCCTCCAGCTCCAGCGTGAAGACGCCGTTCTGGCTGCCGTGGAAGAACAGGTCAAAGACCCGCTCCAGACCCGCCCGCCAGCCGGGGGCGGCGCGGACCACCTCCCGGGCCCGCTCCAGCATGGTGGTCCGCTGGCGGCACAGCACCTGGATGGCCAGGGCCTCCTTGCCGGGGAAGAAGGTGTAGAAGAAGGTCTTGGAGATCCCCAGGGGCTCATATACCTCTTTCAGGGGGGCCGCCCGGTACCCGTACCGGGCGAACAGCTCCTGCCCCCGGTCCAGGAGCTGTTCCCGCAGATGCTCCCGCTCCGCCGCCGTATAGGTCTTTTTCGCCATGTCGATCCCTCCGGTCCAGGATGGTTTCAGGGACAGTATAGCAGATTTTCCGGCGGAAGGGGAGGGGGAGCGGGCGAAATTTGGGCGGGCGGACGGAAAAGAATACTTGACGGCTTCCGCTGAAATGATTAAAGTATATAAGATAGAGTATTCGTGCCGGTTTTCCGGCGCTTGGCCACAAACAATTCTGGAGGTTTTATTCCCATGGCATATCGCGGAAAACGAATGTACAGCGGCGGGAGCCGGAGCCGGGGGAGAAGCCGGAGCGGCTTTTCCGGCTCCTTCGGGCAGACCATGGCCCGGGTGTTCCTGTTCCCCGCCCTGCTGCTCTACCTGGAGGTGGTCTTCCACTTTTACATGAAGACCAATCTGGCCTATCTGCCCATCTACCTGGTCTTCTCCGTGGCGGGGGGCCTGTTCTGCTCCCTGTTCACCCTGCCCTTCCGGCGGCCGGTGAACGGCCTGGTGGCAAAGCTCCTTGCGGTGGCAATCAGCGTGGTGTTCATTGTGGAGCTCATCGCCAAGAAGATCCTCCAGTCCTACTACGCCTTCAGCAGCCTGGGCATGGCGGCGGGCAACCGCCTGACCGACTACGCCGACGTGATCGTGTCCACCGTGCTGGCCAGCATCCCCATCATCCTGGTGCTGCTGCTGCCCGCCATCCTGCTGTGCGTCTTCGGCGGCCGGGTGCTGGGCTTTGAGCGGCTGGACATCCGCTTCGCCGGCCTGGTGCTGGTGGCGGCGGCCATTGTCCACGTGGTTGGCCTAGGTGTGATCCACCTGCCCTGGAAGGGGGAGCTGACCCCCGCCCAGCTGTACGGGATGGCCAGCAACATGGACGACCAGGTGGAGCAGCTGGGGGTGTGGACCATGCTGCGGCTGGACCTGAAGCACATGGTCTTCCCGCCCAAGGACGACCTGGACGCCGACTTCAGCGGTCTGGAGGGCCTGGGCGGAGGGGACGCCTCCACCTCCGCCGGGGACGGCTCTCAGGAGCCAGATCCCCAGGAGCCGGTGATCGACACCTCCCCCAACGTGATGGACGTGGACCTGGCGGCCATCGCCGCCAACACCTCGGACGAGCGGGTGGCCTGGCTGGCGGAGTATTTCCAGAACGTCACCCCCACCAACAAGAACGAGTACACCGGCATGTTTGAGGGGTACAACGTGGTGTTCTTCACCCTGGAGGGCTTCTCCGGCTACGCCATCGACCCGGAGCTGACCCCCACTCTGTACAAGCTGGCCAACGAGGGCTTTGTGTTCAACAACTTCTACACTCCCCTCCACTTCACCAGCACCTCCGGCGGCGAGTGCCAGAACCTGCTGGGCCTGTACCCCAAGAACGGCAGTCCGACCACCCTGCCCCACACCGGGGACCTGGGGACCGATTTGTACTTCAATCTGGCCCAGCAGCTGGGCCGGGAGGGCTATCTGGTCCAGGGCTACCACGCCAACTCCAATATGTACAACCGGGACCTGTCCCACCCCAACCTGGGCTTTGACTGGCACCAGTTCGGGGTGACGGACCAGGAGTCGGCCCAGCAGCGGACCCGGGGCGCCCTGAGCAGCTTCGAGGGGCTGGAGCTCAACGACAGCGGCGGTCTCCTCTGGCCCCAGCGGGACTCCCACGCCGTCTCGGCCAGCGCCGGGAACTATATGAACAGCACCCAGCCCTTCTACACCTATTATCTCACCATCAGCGGCCACATGCCCTACTCCAACAACCGCATCGTGGCCCCCTATCGGGAGATCGTGCGCCAGCTGCCCTACAGCGAGACCACCCAGAACTACATCGCCACCGCCATGGAGGTGGCGATGTAGTTCTCGGCCAATTATGTAA